>NZ_JAVTWX010000094.1:0-23420 GCF_032229645.1 Brooklawnia sp. | reverse complement strand
CGCACGATCACCTGCGCGTCGCTCAGTCCCCAGGTCGCCACCTTCGACCTGGCGGTCATGACGGCCTTCACTTCGGCGGCGACCACCAGCAGGCTCTCCGCGCGCGAGGTCACTGTCACGTCCGGATGCGATCCGGCATCGAGGATCACCAGATCGTGGCTACGCAACAGCGACGCCACGACTGCATTGATGGCATCGAACGACGGCAGACCCGAGTCGGTGCGACGCGAGTCCGACACCCGCGGACGACCCGTCGATACGAGGTCGACCCCGCTCACATTTGGTAGCCGGCCGCGCAGATCTCCGATGTGCCCGGCGGCCGACCTCAGATCGGGCCAACGCCAGCCGGGGGCCCGCTCTGCGCCGAAGACCAGGTCCAGCCCGCCGCCGGTCGCGTCCAACTCGGCCGCCGCGACACGCAGATCTTGTTTGGCCGCGCGCTGGGCGAGGCCTGCTGCCACGGTCGTGGCGCCCACCCCGCCGCTCCCGCCGATCACTCTTAACACGACCGGAGGCTCGTCCGGCAGTTCGTCGATGCCGGCCAACAGCGAGCTGACGAAGCCCGTTTGCTCGGGCAGCACCATGACTGGGGCCTCCAGCGGGACCGACCACGACATCAGTACTTTCGCGTCCGGACCGCACAGGTGGACTTTTCGGCGCGGCGGCAAACCGAGTCCCGCCACCGTGGGAGCCTGATCGGCGCCGATCAGCACGACAGAGGCGCTCAGCCAGCCACGGCGCAGCGTATCGGTATCGCGAGCCACGTCGGGCTCGACTTGGACAGCGGCGGCCGCGGCCATGATGGCTTCGATCACGGCAGGGTCACGGGACACGATCAGGGGTGCCGACATACCCAAAGTATTGGTAAGTCGGTGCCCGGATCGGTCAGATCAATTCATTTCTGTGGATAACTCGACCATCCCAAGACGCGGGCCCGAGTCACCGGGTAGACCCGCCAGGCCGCAGGTTTGTTAAAACCACGCTGCGGAACGCAGACTGGTCTGTGCCGGTCAATCCCGAGCGGCAGAAGGGCAGCGTGAGGGCGCAGTGACCATCCGGATGATCGCGAGCGACCTCGACGGCACCCTGCTGCTGCCGGACAAGTCTGTATCCCCGCGCACCCGCCAGGCCATCAGGGCCGCCCAGCAGGCCGGGATTCTCGTCGTGCCTGCCACCGGACGATCGGTCGTCGACATGCCGAAGGTGCTTCCCGATGAGCTACGCCCGCTGGCGGTGTGTTCCAACGGAGCTGTTGTCTACAACGCCGAGGATGACACGGTGCTCGCCGAACGCCCGATCTCTGCCAACGTCTGCGAGGCGCTGATCGGCGCTCTCACCGAGGTGGCACCGGGCACTCGATTCGCCGCCCTGGTGCACAGCGGCTACGACCTCCTGCCGGGCCCGGGCTACCTCGAGGTGATGGATCCAGGTAACCACGGCCGCAATCCCGAGGACCTCGAGGAGGTGTCGTTGCAGCGACTGAGCGCACAACCGGCGGTCAAGATGGTGGCCCGGCATGGCGAACTTGAGTTGGAGGCCCTCTACGAATACTGCGAGCAGGTTGCCCACGTGGGCATCCTGCCGACGACCTCAGGGGTGCCGTTCATCGAGATCTCGGCGTCCGGGGTGAGTAAGGCCAGCACCTTGGAGCTGCTGGCCGCCGAATACGGGATCGCTCCGCACGAGGTGCTGGCCTTCGGCGATTCGGCGAATGATGTCGAGATGATCCGCTGGGCCGGGCATGGCGTGGCTGTCGCCACGGGCACCGATGACGCACTGGCCGCTGCGGACGAGATCGCGCGCCCCAGCACCGAGGACGGTGTGGCACTGGTCATCGAACGCGTCCTCGACGGCTGGGCGCCATCGCGTTCCCGCGGCTGACCTGCGCCTTCTTCGAAGATGACTGGATCGGTCCTAAAGTGGTGGCCATGCCAGCTGTCGCCCGCCCGCCGTTGCCCGAATCGGCCTTGACGTGGCTGGTCGGCGGCGAGCCGGTGCGGGTCGTCGCCCTCGGCTGCCCGCGGGGTATGGTGCAGAACCTCTCCAACCGGGGCCATGGCGTACTGGCAGTCGAGCCTGACGTGCAGCATTGCCGGCAAACGCTGGCCGGCCGGCCTCCGAGCGAAGCTCTGTTCTCCGTTGTCGCGCGGGCAGACGAATTGCCGTTGCAACCGTGCGTCGCGCATGTGGCGTTGCTCGGCGGCCCCTGGCGCACTCAGCCCGGGCGTCCACGCATCAACGCTCACCAGGCGCACGGCCAGATCAGCCGTGTGCTGCAGCCGGGAGGATGGGTGGCGGGTTGGCAGATCGTCCGCGATGACACCGTGCCGTGGGTGCGCAGACTGATCGCGCTGATGCGCACCATCGACCCACACGCCATGTCGGGCGCCGGTATCGACGGTCACGAAGACCTGCTGAGCAGCAAGTATTTCCCGCGGATCGAGCGCCGGGAGTTCCGGCTCTGGGCACCGGTGACCCGCCGTGGACTCATCGAGATGGTGTCCGGCCAGCAGGCGGTCAGCGGGCTGGACGAGGCCACTCGGCGCCGGCTGATCGGTGAGCTCAACCAGATCCTCGACAGCGCCGCCCGCATGTCGGAGTTGCGGCTGCCCTACCAGATGCAGTGCTGGCGAGCTCATGTCGATCATGAGGAGCTGACCCAACCGATCGCCTTCGGCGACGGGGCGCTGATCATCCCGATCTGACCCCGGACGATCGCGATCAGGATGACTTAGAGATTGCGCGCGGATAGGTCGGGCGAGATTCCAGCCGCTCCAAGGGTGAGGGCTGTTCACCCAGCTTGACCAGCACGACACCTGCCAGCACCAGGACGCCGCCGAAGAGTTGGCTACCGGTGAGAATCTGGCCGACCAGCAGCGCCGCCATGACGATCGCGAAGAGGACCTCGGACAGCCCGACGAACGACGCCAGCCGCGGTCCGAGCAGCCGGGCACCGAGAATCCCGGTGAGATACGACAACGCGGAGCAGACCACCCCGAGCACCACCAAGGGCAGCCACCACGGCACATCGGCGCCTGCGTAGACGACGGTCGCAAACTCGGTGTGCACCGGCAGCACACCGAGCAGCGCGAACAGCCCGAGCAGCACCGCTGCCACCAGCATGCCGCCGGCAGCGAGCACGATCGGGGGCAGCCCGCTCTTGTTCTCGGCGGAAAAGACGAAATACGCGGTATTCCCCGCCAACGCGATCACGGCCCACAGCAAGCCACGCAGCTCGAGAGACAGACCGCCGCTGTTCACCTGCAGGACGAACATCAGGCCGCCCACCGCCAGCAACGATCCCAGCACCGTGCGCACACCGGGTCGCTCGCCGTGGCGCAGCCACAACCAGCCGACGATCACCAGCGGCGCCAAGAACTGGATCAGCAGCGCCTGCGCCACCTGCATGTACTGCACGGCACTGAACTGCCCCAGCTGCGGAGTGGTGATCCCGAAAACTCCGTAGCAGACGATCAGCAGCCAGTTCTTGCGCAGCAGCCGCCAGCGGCCGCGCAGCGCCAAGATGGCAGGCACCAGCATCGCCAACGCACCAATGGACACCCGGGGAATGACGATCCCCAGCGGAGACCAGCCGACGGCCAGCAGGCCGGTCGCCAACGTCCCCGACATGCCGAAGCAGAAGCCGGACAGCAGGGCGATCGAAAGGCCCATGCCGAAGCCGTGGCTCTGGGGTCGCATGGCCATCATGCTATGGGGTACGCACAGATCCACCAATTCGGTATGGTCCCAATTCGTCAAGTTGGTTGTGCGTCGCGTTGCGGCCCGAATCCGGACGATGAACCGTCAACCTGAGCAGGAGTTTTGCGGGGTCGCCGCGACGCCGACGGGTAGCAGCACTAGGCTGGTGCTGGCCGTATAAGTCCGGAGCAGGACGGCCAGCAGATCCGAAAGGAGCGACAATGGCCGATCGCCCGACCGCCGCCGATTACATTCAGGTGCTCAAGACCACCGTGCCGACCATGGTCAGCCAGATCGGTGATCTGGCCAAGGCAGAACTCAAGCCTGCGGCCAAGCACGGCGGGATCGGGGCCGGCTCTTTCGCAGCTGCCGCTGTCGTGGGCCTCACCGCGCTCTTCTTGCTGATGCTGACCTGCGGTTTTGCGTTGTCGATGTTCTTCCACGAGATCTTGCATCGCAATCCGCTGACGGCGCTGATGTTCGGCTTCCTCACGATGAGCGTGCTTTGTTTGCTGGTCGTCGCGGCACTGGCTCTCTTCGGCAAGTCCCAGGTCAGCAAGGTCAAGGCACCCGAAGCCACCATCGCCGAAGCCAAGGCCAGCATTGGTGCCATCACCGACGCGATCACTTCCGGCACTCAGGACGCGAAGAACCGCACCGCTCCCGGAGATGCCGTGGCGATCACCGCAGCGGCCAAGACGGTCACCTCGGTCACCGACGGCTGGGCCTGACCCCCCACAGCCGCAGCATCAAGGCAGCTGACGGTCCCGCATGAAACGCTCGGGAACGTCGACGACGCGGTCGTGATCCCACGGACGCGACCAGCCGCCGAGCTTCAGCAACGCATCGGTCAGATAGGCCGTGAAGCCCCAGAGGAAGAGGTCGTCGAACCACCAGGCAGGGCCTGTGTGGCCGCCCGGATGGCGCGACATCACCCGATTCGCCGGATCCGTGAGTTCGGATATGCGCCAGCGGTGAATGGCGGCTACCTCGTCCGGACTGGCGACGATCATCTGATCGCGTCCGCTCCACGAGCCGACCACCGGCGCAACGTCGAAGCGGCTGACCGGCAGCCGCGTGACCGGCAGGCGTCCGAGCAGCGTCACCTTGTCGGGCTCCAGCCCCACCTCTTCCCAGGTCTCGCGTAGCGCGGTCGCCGGCGCATCCGCATCGCCCGGCTCGTAGGAGCCACCCGGGAAGGAGATCTGGCCGGCGTGTTTGCGCAGCCCGCCGGCTCGCTCGGTGAACAGCAGATCGGGGTCGTCGTTCTCCGAGAGCAGCATCAGCACGGCCGCACCTGCCGGTCCATGCGGACGGCGTTCGGGCGTCAGCCGGCCCGACAGCCGCGGATCCGACAGCGTGGCGGTCAGCTGACCGAAGGGACCGTTCATGATTTCACCAGGGATCTTGCGACATCAGGATCGGTGGGGCCGACGCCGAAGCTGGGACACTGCCCGGCCACCACGCAGGCCCCGCAGGCGGGTTTCTTGGCATGACAGCAGCGGCGTCCATGGAAGATGAGAGTATCGCTGAGCGTCGTCCAGTCAGCTGAATCGAAAAGCCGCTGCAGATCGGTCTCGACGACCTCCGGTTTGGCCGATGCCGTCCAGCCGAGGCGTCTGGAAACCCGCATGACATGGGTATCGGTAGTGATGGCGGGCAGCCCGAAGGCATGGCCGCGCACCACGTTGGCCGTCTTGCGTCCTACTCCTGGCAGTTTGACCAGATCGGCAATCTCGACCGGTACCTGGCCGTCGTACTCGTCGACGATCTGGCGGCTCAGTCCCTGTAGCGACGCCGCCTTGTTGCGGAAGAAACCGGTCGGGCGGATGACCTCCTCGAGTTCGCCGCGGTCGGCTTCGGCCAGCGCCTCCGGGCCTGGCCAGCGGGTGAAGAGCGCCGGGGTGACCTTGTTCACTCCCAGATCGGTCGACTGCGCCGACAGCACGGTGGCCACCAGCAGTTGGAAGGGGCCTGAGAAGTCGAGTTCGCAACGCGCGTCCGGGTAGACCGCGCGCAGCGACTCGAAGACATCCTCAGCGGTGTGGTTCACGCAGCCTCGACGACCAATTCGACCTCGACGGCCGCGTTGGCAGGCAGCGCGGCGACACCGACCGCACTACGCACGTGGCGTCCTTCCTCGCCGAAAAGCTCGATGAGCAATTCGGACGCACCGTTGGCGACCAGCGCCTGATCAGTGAAATCCGGGCGGGAGTTCACGAAGACGCAGACCCGGACGACCTCTCGGATGGCGTCGATATCGCCGGTCACCGAGACCACCGCGGAGAGCGCACGCAAGATGGCGAGCCGGGCGGCACGCTTGCCGGCGTTCACCTCAACGTCATCACCGAGGCGTCCGGTGAGTATCTCGCCGTTGGCGTCGATCGGGAGCTGGCCGCTGGTGAAGACCTGCGTGCCGACCCGTTTCGCCGGCGCGTAGGCGCCCAGCGGGACGGGAGCGGCCGGCAGGTCGACGCCAAGCTCGGCGAGCCGATCGCTGGCGCTCATCATGCCGCCTGGACGATCGGACGTTTGAAGTAGCCAACCAGCGAATCGGGGTTGGGTCCGGGGGCGAGCTGGACGAGCTCCCAGCCGTCCGCGCCGAAGTTGTTGAGAATCTGCTGGGCGACATGGCTCAGCACGGGGGCGACGAAGTACTCCCACTTGATTGGCTGCGATGCATCACTCATACCACCAGATTAGAACGCGTCGCGAGCCATTGGGAGACGATCCACGTCGCTGCCGGCCATCCCAGTCGCTGTCGGCCGGTCGCCGTGTCATCGCTGTTTCCTGGCCCCGCGTGACAGAGTGGAAGACATGGAACAGCTCAGTATTCCCACAGCTCCGCTGCTCGACGGCGGATTCATCCCGCTGGTCGGCACCGGCTCGCTCTTCGCCAAAGGAAACGAACTGGCCGATGGCCTGGCCGCCTGCATCAACGATGGCTACCGGCTGATCGACACCGCGGCACAGTATGCCAACGAGGTCGCCGTTGGCGAGGGCATTCGTCGTTCTGCGGTGCCTCGCGAAGAGATCTTCGTCACCACAAAGGTCGCCGGTGTCGATCAGGGGCGCGGACTGGCCCGACGCGGGTTCGAGGAGTCGCTCCGCAAGCTCGGCACCGACTATGCCGATCTGCTGCTGATTCACTGGCCCAATCCCTCGCGCGGCCTGGCTGTCGAGACCTGGCAGGAGATGCTGGACCTTCAGTCCGAAGGCCTGGTCAGGCACGTCGGGGTGTCGAACTTCTTGGCCCACCAGCTTGAGGAGCTCTACGGCGCCACCGGTGTTTGGCCTGTGGTTGACCAGATTCAGCTCTCCCCCGCGCTTGCCCGCACCGAGTTGCGTGGCTTCCTGACCGAGCGCGGCATCGTCGCCGAGGGCTGGCGTCCGCTCGGCCAGGCCGAGCACGCGATGGAGCAGAATATCGTGCGCACGATCGCCGAACGGCACGGTGTGGACGTCTCGCAGATCGTGCTGCGCTGGGCGGTTCAGCAGGGTGCCGTCGTCATCCCCGCATCCAAGACCCGGGAGCGCTGGCTGCGCAACGCCGATCTCTTCGGCTTCGAGCTGAGCGACCAGGAGATGACCGATCTGGCGACCGTGGATCTCGGCGAAGCCAAGGCCTGGGACGCCAATATCCACGAGGAGTGGTAGGACACCAGCGACCACAGCCGCGTGTGAAATCTGAAGCCGCGCTCGGACCTCGAACGCGGCTTCAGATTTCGCACGCGGGAACGTTGGCGTGCTGACGCGGGAGCTCTACGAGTGGGAGTGCTCCAACCCGGATCGCTGCGGGATGGTTTCCAGTTCCAGTCCTTCTTCGACTCGTTCCATGCCACCGACCACGGCGGCCGCCGCAGCGGGCCCGGACAGCTCATCGGTTTCGGGATCGTCGGACAGCTCCCGGCGCACATCGCGCAGATCCAGCCCGATCCGCATGCCGTAGAACGAGCGCCAGATGAAGTAGACCGCCACCACGAAGAAGACCACGGCAAGCACATGCGCGAGGATGGCGTTGCCGCCCGACGAGATCGACACCGCCAGCTCGACGGCAAGCAATCCGAACAGCGTGCTGAACTTGATGATCGGATTCAGCGACACCGACGAGGTGTCCTTGAACGGATCGCCGACGGTGTCTCCGACGATGGACGCATCGTGCAACGCGGTGCCCTTGGCGTCCAGATCGACCTCGACGAGCTTCTTCGCGTTGTCCCAGGCCCCGCCGGCATTCGCCATGAAGATCGCCTGGTAGAGCCCGAACAATGCAAGCGAGATCAGGTAGCCGATGAACAAGAACGGCTCCATGAACGCGAACGCGAGCGTGGCGAAGAAGATCCCGAGGAAGATGTTCAGCATGCCGCGCTGCGCGTAACGCGTGCAGATCTCCACGACCTTCTTCGAATCGTCTGCGGACGCCTTGGTCACCCCGTCGAGTTTGATGTTCGCGCTGATGAATTCGACCGCCCGGTAGGCGCCGGTGGTGACCGCCTGCGTGGATGCTCCGGAGAACCAGTAGATGATCGCGCCGCCGGCGATCAAGCCGAGCAGGAAGGGCGCGTGGATCAGCGAGAGCTTGTCGACGTCGTATTGCAGGCCCTGGGTGAGACTCATGATGATCGAGAAGATCATGGTGGTCGCACCAACCACTGCGGTGCCGATCAGCACCGGCTTCGCGGTCGCCTTGAAAGTATTGCCTGCCCCGTCATTCTCCTCGAGGTAGCGCTTCGCATTGTCCCATTGCACGTCGAAGCCGAAGTCGCGCTTGATCTCGTCCTCGATGCCGTCGATCTCTTCGATGGTCGACAGCTCGTAGACGCTTTGCGCATTGTCGGTCACCGGTCCGTAGGAATCCACCGCGATCGTCACGGGCCCCATGCCCAAGAACCCGAACGCGACCAGCCCGAAGGAGAAGACTGCCGGCGCGAGCATCATGGCACCCAGACCCAACGTGCTGACGAAGAAGGCCCCGGTCATCAGTCCGAGGATCGCAGTCCCCAGCCAGAACGCCGAGAAGTTGCCTGCAACCAGACCGGACAGGATGCCGAGAGAGGCACCGCCCTGCTGAGCACTCACCACGACCTCGGTCACGTGACGACTCTTCACCGAAGTGAATGCCTTCACCAGCTCCGGGATCAGTGCACCGGCCAGCGTGCCGAACGAGATGATCGTGGCGAGTTTCCACCACATGCCGTCGTCCAGATTCGAGATCATCGCGTAGCTGGTGAGGTAGGTCAGCGCAATGCACACGATGCTGGTGAGCCAGACGAGTTGGCTCAGCGGCGCCTCGAAGTCCATCCGGTCGGCATCGGCGTAGCGCGCCTTGGTAAGGGCCGAGTTGATCGCGTAGGAGATGAACGCCGCCAACACCATCACGATTCGGATGGTGAAGATCCAGACCAGCAGGTGCACCTGGATCGCCACGTCGTCGACGGCGAGCAGAATGAACGTGATGAGCGCGACACCGGTCACACCGTAGGTCTCGAAGCCGTCCGCCGAGGGGCCGACCGAATCGCCGGCGTTGTCGCCGGTGCAGTCGGCGATCACACCGGGGTTACGGGCGTCGTCCTCTTTGATATGGAAGACGATCTTCATCAGGTCGGAGCCGATATCGGCGATCTTGGTGAAGATGCCGCCGGCAATACGCAACGCCGAGGCACCCAGCGACTCGCCGATCGCGAATCCGAT
Source organism: Brooklawnia sp. (assembly GCF_032229645.1). NCBI lineage: Bacteria > Bacillati > Actinomycetota > Actinomycetes > Propionibacteriales > Propionibacteriaceae > Brooklawnia > Brooklawnia sp. Next base: position 14,033 of record NZ_JAVTWX010000094.1, on the reverse strand, counting down.
GAAGCATGAACCGGCTATGCCCGCCGGCAGGAAGAGCATGATGACGAGCATCATCATCAGTTCGACACTGATCAGCACCATGCCGACGCTCATGCCCGACTGCATCGGTATCGCATGCGCCGGGTAGGGCTTGCCGCGCAACGCGGCAAAACTCGTCCGCGAATTCGCGAAGGTGTTGACGCGAATGCCGTACCACGCCACCCCGAAGCTGCCCGCCATTCCGATCAGGCTGAATGCCAGGATCACCGCCACGCGTCCCCACGAGAATCCGACCAGCGCCTTGTAATACAGCAGGATGACTGCGCCGATGAACAGCCACAGCATCAGCAGGAACTTGCCCTGCTGGATCAGATAGGTCTTGCAGGTTTGATAGATGAGTTCGCTGATCTCGCGCATCGACTCGTGAACCGGCAGATCGCGCAGCCTGTTGTAGGTGACCAGTCCGAACACCAAACCGGCCGCGCAAACGAGCAGGCCGAGCATCAGCAGATGATTGCCCTGCAAACCGAAGAACGATACGGACGAGAAGTCCGGCAGCACCAGGCTGGCCTCGCCCCCGTGCATGCCACCCTGCTCAGCTCCGCCGCCCGCTGAGCAGCCGGCCAACAACCCGATCGACGCCAGGCCCAATATCCAGCTGGCCCGCCTCGCGGTGCGAGGTATCTTCCTGGACGATCTGGATGTCGCTGGGGTACCCCACCGGGTATCGGTCATCATGGTCCTCTCTGAGCATGATCAAATCAGCCATCCGGGACCTTCGACGCATCCCGAATTTTCGCTTTGGGTCGAAAGCATACGCGCACGACGACGACGCGAAACGGGGGGCACCTATCCGACGATCGGGCACCTCAAGACCACCGCCCTGCGGTCGGGTGGACCGGCCGCAGGCGACAGCTCAGAGCTTCAGGTTGATGCCGGAGGCCTGCTGGCGGATCATCTGGGCGATCAGGTCGGCGATGTGTGCGCCGGCCTCGACCGGACCGGTGCCCTCACGGTGGATGTTCGAGATGCAGTTGCGTTCCGACTCCGGCATGCCGACCCGCGCGCGGTAGGCCAGATAGGCCGACAGCGATTCTGGTGTCGCCAATCCCGGCCGCTCCCCCAGCAAGACACAGGTGACCGTTGCCCCCAGTGCCTCGGAGATCGGCTCCATCGAACGGACCCGTCCGTACTTCACGAAGAACGGTGTGCCCACGCTCAGCCCGTGCAATGTGAGCCCCTGCTGCAGGGCGGGCAGCAGATCGCGGGCGTTCGCCTCGACCGCCGTGGACGACAATCCGTCAGAAACGACGATCTGCACCTGCGGGTTCGCCGCGCAACGCTTCTTGATCTCGGCCAGGGTCTGGTCGTCGAACTGGGCGCCCAGATCGGGACGGGTCAGGTATTCGTCCTTGGATGTGCACTTGGTCTGCACGCTGAACAGCCCCAACTCCTCAAGTATCGCCGGATCCACGTCGGTGAAGACGGCATCCTGGGCGGAGGCGTTGTCGGCCCAGAAGCGCAGCAGCGCGCTGGTGGTGTACCGGGGACCACTGCGTCCCAGCCCGATCCGGGCCCACGTGCGGGCCTTGACCTGAGCGAACTGGTCCGGGTTGACCGGATCCTTCACGTCGTAGGTCATCCGGTAGTCAACCTGGCGGATATCGGGGATCTCCTTCTCGTCGATGGTGGCCACCGCGGACGGCCTTTCCGTGCTGATATCCGCAGCGCCGGCAGCCTTCGTCGCGTCCATCCCCAGTTCGCTGAGAACCCGCCGGACGATGAGTTCCATATCCTGATCGTTCATCTTGTTCACCTCTGGTTTCCGGGTCTCAGAAGAAGATCGAGCCGTCGCCGGCCCGCTCGGTCAGCACACCGCTCTCGTCACACAGCCCGCGCGATACCATCCAGCGATGGAACTCCGGCGCAGCCGTGCGTCCCAGCAGTTCACGCAACGTCGCGTCGTCGTGGAAGCTGGTGTCCTGATAGGCGAGCATCACGTCGTCGGCCAGCGGGATGCCCATGTAGTAGTTCGCTCCCGCCAAGGCGAGCAGCATGGTGGCCTGCTGTTGATCGTCCATGGTGATCGAGGTGTGATTCGTCCAGCAGGGCGCCATGCCCATCGGCAGGCCGAGGAACTTGCCCATGAAGTGATCCTCAAGGTTCGCTCGAATCATCTCCTTGCCGTCGTAGATGGTCTCAGGACCGATGAATCCCGAGACGTTGTTGACCATGAACGGCCGGAAGAAGCGTCCGAAGCCGTAGGTGCGCGCCTCCAAAGTCTGCTCATCGACTCCCCGGTCGCGTCCGATAGAGACCTCCGAGCCCTGCCCGGTCTCGAAGTAGAGCAGATTCGCGCCCTGACATTGACCGTGTTGCTTGACCAGCTCGTAGGCCTCTTCGAGCAGCTCCTTGGACACCCCGAAGTCGTCGTTGGCGCCCTGAGTACCGGCGATCGACTGGAAGATCATCGATAGCGGCGCTCCCCTGCGCACGGCCTCCATCTGGGTGGTGATGTGCGAGAGGACGACAACCTGGGTCGGGATCTCGTTGCGTGCCATGAAGTTCCAGACGGCATCGGCGATCCGCTTCGTGTTCGCCGCATCGTCGCCGACCGGGTTGATGCCCAGACAGGCATCGCCGCAACCGAAGGAGACCGCCTCGGCCAGGCCGAGCACGATGGTCTCCGGATCATCTGTGGTCGAGTTGGTCTGAGCGCGGTACGAGATCGTGCCGGCCTGGCCGATCTCGGTGTTGCAGTGCGTGACGTAGCGGATCTTCGACGCGCCGTAGACCAGGTCCATCGAGGTCATGATCTTGGCGACCGCGGAAGCGACCTCTCCGACGAAATTCCTCCCGCAGCGTTTCAGCACGTCGGGAGTCGTCTTGTGGTCCAGCACCCACTCGCGCAGCTCACCGATCGGCATCGTCTTCATCGACTGATACCCGGGCTGATTGAGTCCCTCCCAGTTCACCCGGGTGACCTCGTCGTCCTCATAGGGCACCGTCGGGTTCTCGGTCAGATCACCGACCGTCAGTTCCGACAAGACGACCTTGGCAGCCAGCCGCTCGGTGGCCGTCTCGGCAGCGATCCCGGTCAGCCGGTCCCCCGACTTCGGCTCGCTGGCCTTGGCCAAGACATCGGTGACGCCAGTGAACCGGTAGCTGTGCCCGTTCAGGCTGGTCGCTAATCTCATTGCTCCCTCCCCTCCCGCGCCCACCCTTGGACGCCGGATCATTGCGCCCGACACCGGACGCGGACCTGCCGCTGGCACGCCACCCGCGCAGCCGTCAGTCGTTGAAGACCAGAGTCTTCACCACCACCGGCACCGCCTGCCCGGCTCCCACCGGTGCACCGATGTCGATGTAATCCCCCAAACCGGTGTGCACGCTGTCGATGCACACCACGTCATCGCGACGCCCACGTCGCACCGCGAGTGACTGGCCGAGCACCTTGGCCCGGTCGTTCTCCAGGACGACCACCAGCGGGTTCGGCCCGTTCAGGACCTCCGCGGCGCCGTCCATGATCGCCTGCGCGGTCTCCTGGACCGAGGCGAACGAATTGATGTGACTACCCGCGAAGGAGATCGCCACGCTAAGGCTGGGATCGTCCGGATTGAGCAGCGCCAACTGGCCCTTGATCGCCGCGGCCAGTCGGGCCGGTTCGGCGGCCTCATCGTCGGTGACCCGCAGGATCGGGACATTGCGGATCGGCAGCAGTTCACGCGCGTATTCGATGGTCGACCCGCTGATCTCGGTGGTGTGTACACCGGCACCCACCACGGTCGCGCCGATCGTCTCGGCCCCGCGATAGCGTTTGACCAGGCCGAATGCGCTGTCGTCGGCGATCGCCGCGCCCAGCAACGGCCCGATGTCGCCGTAACGAAACGGATCCAGGCCGCGATCCGCATCGACCAGATCGGCGACGCCCCCGGAGAAGCTGATCACCTTCGGAATGATCTCGGATGCGAGCCGATGCCCGGCATTGGTGTACATGCTCGCGTGGATCTCATCGGGTTGCGCCAACCCGACACCCATCGCCAGATGCCTGGCCATCACCCTCGCCAGTGTCTGCAGGCGTCCGAGATCGGCGCTGTCGCCGACCGCCAGCGGGATGCCGGAGGTTTCCGCGAGCCGCCGGATCTGCTGCGAGACATAGCTGATCGTGCCGTCGGCCACTCTGACCAGCCTGCCGCCGATGTCCAGGCAGGACGCGCCGAGGAGCTGGCCAAAACGATACGCCGCGATATTGGTCGTCCCGCCACCGATGTCGAGGTTGGCGATGACTTGCGGATTCTCCTTCGACCACGAGTCGATGCCGACGCCACGGGCGGCCAGCACGGATTCGAGTTGCGGACCGGCAGTAGCCACCACGAAGTCGCCCGCGAGTTCACTGAGCGCCTTCAACACCTGCTCGGCGTTGTCCGCCCTGGCGGTCTCGCCGGTGATGATCGCTGCTCCGGTGTGTACCTCGGCGGGTGTGATGCCTGCTGCCAGGTATTCGCCCTCCACGATCGCGCGCAGCGCGTCCACATCGATCAGTTCCGGATTGATGAGCGGGGTCGTATAGATCTGACTGCGGTAGCTGACCGTCTTGTCGACGATCGAGATTCGCGGCACAACGAACGCACCGGCGACGTTCTCGATCGTCAGCCGGCTGAACACCACCTCGGTGGTGGAGGTACCGACGTCGATCCCGACGCTGATGATGGTCTCGGTCATGATTCGGTCAGCCCAGTTCGAGCACGGTACGACCCGGCAGGGACGAGGTCTGCATGTGGTCCAACACGTCGTTGATGTCTTCCAGCCTCGCGGTGTGCACTGTCGCGGTGATCTTCTCCTGAGCGGCCAGATGCAGCGCACGGCCCAGATCGAACCGTGTGCCGACGATCGAGCCACGCAGCGTGATTGCCCGCATCACCATGTCGTAGATCGACAGCGGGAAGTCGCCCGGAGGCAGCCCGTTGAGCACCACCGTGCCGCCGGGACGCATCATTCCGACCGCTTGCCCGAACGCCGACGGCGAGACCGCAGTCACCAGGGCACCGTGCGCGCCGCCGATCTGGCGCTGCAGATAGCCGACCGGGTCGGTGGCGCGGGCGTTGAGCGTCATAGTCGCGCCCAGCTTCGCCGCCAGGTTCAGCTTCGCATCGTCGATGTCGACTGCGACCACCTGGAAACCCATCGCCTTGCCGTACTGCACCGCCAGATGGCCCAGGCCGCCGATTCCCGAGACCACCACCCAATCGCCCGGATCAGCGTCCGCCATCATCAAACCCTTGTAAACAGTCAGGCCGGCACAGATCAGCGGCGCTGCCGCGACGTAGTCCAGCCCATCGGGAAGCCTGGTCGCGAAGCGTCCGTAGGCGACCAGATATTCGGCGAAGCCGCCGTCGACGTCGTAGCCGGAGCGCAGCTGCTGGGAACAGAGCGTCTCCCAACCCGACAGGCACTGTTCGCAGGTGCCACAGGCCCAATGCAGCCAGGGCACGCCGACCCGGTCGCCCACGCTGAGATAGTCGACGCCCTCACCGAGCTGGACGATCTCACCGACCGCCTCATGCCCCGGGATGCGCGGCAACGATGGCTTGTCGGGCCAGTCTCCGTGCACCGCATGCAGATCGGTGTGGCAGACGCCGCAGGCATGTACACGCACCAGCACCTGGCCCGGCCCCGGCGTCGGCACAGGTACTCGTCGCAGCTCGAGTGGCTGACGGAATTGATTGACGACTGCGGCGCGCATCAGACTCTCCATGTCATTCCATTCCTGCTTGGATAGCGGTGATGGCTACGGTGTTCACGATGTCGGAGACCAGCGCACCGCGCGAAAGATCGTTGACCGGCTTGTTCAGGCCCTGCAGCACCGGGCCGATTGCCAGCGCGCCGGCGCTACGCTGCACCGCCTTGTAGGTGTTGTTGCCGGTCTGCAGATCCGGGAAGATCAGCACGGTCGCCTGGCCCGCCACCGGTGAATCCGGCAGCTTTGTGCGGGCGACCGCTGCGTCCACTGCCGCGTCGTACTGCAACGGGCCGTCCACCTTGAGCTCGGGCGCGCGCTGCTTGACCAGCCGGGTGGCCTCGACTGTCTGCTCGACGTCAGGCCCGCTGCCCGAACTGCCGGTCGAATACGAGAGCATCGCAACCTTGGGTTCGATGCCGAATTGCTGGGCCGTGGCGGCCGAGCTGATCGCGATGTCGGCGACTTGCTCGGGGGTCGGGTTCGGGTTGACTGCGCAGTCGCCGAAGACCAGCACCCGGTCGGCCAGGCACATCAGGAAGACGGACGAAACCACGGACACGCCCGGCTTGGTCTTGATGACCTCCAGAGCCGGACGAATGGTGTGCGCGGTGGTGTTCACCGAGCCGGAGACCATCCCGTCGGCGAGACCTTCGAGCACCATCATGGTGCCGAAATAGCTGACGTCGGCGACCCGCTCAAAGGCCTGCTCCAAGGTGACGCCCTTCTTGGCGCGTAGTCGGGCGTAGCGGGCGGCGAACGTCTCGCGCAACTCGCTGGTCTGCGGATCGATGAGCGCGATGCTGTCGAGGTTAAGCCCCAAATCGGAGGCCAGTGCGGTGATCACCACGGGATCCCCGAGCAGTGTCAGCCGGCAGATCCGCTGCTCGGCCAGCCGGTGCGCGGCGCGCAGGATCCGTTCTTCGGTGCCCTCCGGCAGCACGATGTGCCGGTCCGCCCGGCGGGCCCTCTCCAGCAGCCGATGCTCGAACATCAGCGGGGTGACGATGTCTTCGCGCCCGATCGGATGGGCCTTATCCAACAGCAGGGAGGCATCCACCTGCTCGCTGAAGAACCGCCTCGCCTCGGCCAGTTGGACGGAGTTCAGCCGGGCCGGCACCTTCTCATAGTTCTTGACCGCCACATAGACCTGCTCGATCGTGTTCGTCGAGCGGAGCAGCGGAGCGCTGGGGGCGAGCCTGTCCCACAGTATTCGCACCTCATCTGCCAGCTGCCACGGTCCGGCCGCTATCGCCGCCGCCGGCAGACTGAATCGCCCGGACGTGCCCCCGATCAGCAACCCGAGCCCGATCTCGCTGCGATCGGCCGAGAAGACGACGATGGCGTCCGGCTTGAGTTCGGGCAACAGATTGGTCAAGCCCATGTCCGCGATGAGCAGCTTGCCCGCGTGCAGCCCGGACAGGTCGTCGGTGCCCGCGACCACCGAAGCGCCGAGGGCTTCCAGAGCTCCGGCCAAGCCGTTCGAGGCACCGGTCACCTCGTCCACCACGAATGCCGGTACCGCGATCTCGGACAGCTCTGATGCCGCGAGTCGCTGCCCGGAGCTACGTGGCGCGATCACCGCCAAGACCTGGCCGTAGTTACGGGTGGCCTCATCCATGGCCACCGCGGCACGCTGAATGGTGTCGGCAGCGCCACCGTGCGACGGCACCACCAAGGCCATCGGCACGTCGATATTGGCCGAGACGCGGGTGTTCCAGGAGAACTCGATCGGCGCCAGCGAGCAGTCGTACTCGCTGCCCAGCACCAGCACCGCGTCATAGTGCGCCGCGCAGTCGGAGTACCGGGCGATGATCTGCGTCATCGCGTCCGACGGGTTATGCAAGACTTCGTCCGCGGTGGCTCCCCAATGCCGAACGCTCTCCTGTGAGCCCGCATGCCGTAGCACCTCGCCCAGCACCCGATCGGTCACCGGCTCGGCGACGATCGGACGAAAGACGCCCACCTTGGCGTAGCGGTCGGCCATCTGGGCCAGCAAACCGACGGCCATCTGCAGCAGCTGAGGACAGTGCTCCGTCGGGCACAGGTAGACTGCGGGCCGTCCGAATTCGGTAGTCACTGTCGGGTCCTACTTCATGACTTTGGCGATGATCTGGTCCAGCCCCTCGGGCGCATGGCCCAGTGCGGCGATAACAGCCTTGCGTACCTCGGCGTACTCGGTGCCTCGGACGCTCTCCGACTGCGTAGCGGTGGCCGGGATCACCCGCAGGCCCTTGCGTTGAGCATCCTCGGCGGCCAACGCGGTGATGATGTCGCCGGGCTCCAGCTGCAGACAGGTCTCTTGTTGAGCCAGCAATTGGTTGACGGTCGTGGCGGTGATGACACGGCGGGACATGGCTACTCCTTAGAGTTTGCGACCGACGATGGAGTTGATGGCGTTGGCGGCACCCTCGCGGGCGGCGTAGATATCGGATTCGGTACCCGACAGCCACATCCGGCCGTAGACGCCGACGGTGCTCATATGGTTGAGGAAGACCGGCGCGGCCTTCTCGGCCTCATTGGCCGCGATCGTGATGTAGGCGGCGGGCTCAACCTCCATGACGAGCATCGTCTGGCCGCCCTCGATCATGGTGCCCATGTTGGCGCGATTGAGCACCTGGGCCTGGGCCGGATGCACGTTGGTGATGACCTGCTCGGAGGCGATCCGCGGCGCGATCCGCGATTCGAACGGCAGTTCCAGGCAGTCCAGGACGACTTCGCCGGCGCGCAGCACCTCGGCCTGCGACATCGAGTGCACCTCGAACATGCCGAACTGGCGCTCGACCAGTTGAGCGCCGGGTTGCACGTCCACTGCTTTGAGCACCTTGTCGACGACCCGGAAGACCCAATTGCCGGGGGCCATCTCGACATAGAGACTGCTCATGCCCTCAACCGGCGGGGCACCCGAGGCGATCTTGCCCACGAAGGCGGCGAACTGGGGTTGAATGCGGTCGAGATGGCAGAAGGCCCGTAGCTGAAACTCTGGTTGCGCAGCCATATCAGACACTTCCTGATTCTGTTACCGGCCTGGCCCAGTCGGCCACGCCCAGCGGAGTAACGAGCATCGGCTCGGGAGCGACCTCACTGGGGATCCCGGTGATGTCGGCCATGATCTCGGCGAAGCCGGTGAAGGCACTGGTGCCTCCGACCATGTGAATGCGCTCGACGCCCTGACCGGCCACCGCGTCTCGCACGATGGTGGCGATCTTCTGCATGGTGGGACGCACGACCGGCAGCAGTTCCTTCTGCAGCCCGACGTTGACCTTGCGCGCTTCGGCTTCGGCGAACGGGATCTTGAAGGCACCCGAGATCACCAACGACATATGGGTGCCGCCGCTCGGCTCGTCGGAGGTGGCGATGACCTCGCCGTCGCGAAGTATTGCCACACCGGTGGTCCCGCCGCCGATATCGACCACGGCGCCGTTACGCAGGCCGAGCACGGCATTGGCCGCCGTCGGCTCGTCCACCACTGCGGTGCATTCGATGCCGACGCCCTCCAGCACGTAGTGGTGCGCCCGGCTGTCGCTGATCGAGACATCGGGCGGGATGGTCACCGCGCCGGCGCTCAGTGTGCGGCCGGTGACCTGTTCAAGATGATCCTTGAGCTCGCGGACCACACCCATCGCGCCTGCAAAATCCCAGACGATGCCATCGCGCACCACGTCGGCGAACTTGTTCGCGGCCGCCAGCGGTTTGCCGTGCGCGTCGGTGATGACGATCACGGTGAACGCGGTGCCCAGGTCGACTCCGATCTTGATCGGCCTGCTGGGATCGATGCGCTTGGGTTTCGCCAGCGCGGCCGCTGCCCGGCCCATGGTCTGCTCGACGGAAGGACTCATCACTCAAGTCCCGCCTTCATCCTCAGCTGGAGGAAGTAGAAGGTGCTCGAGAGTCGATTGAACGCGTGGCAGATCGTGGCGCCCCAGTCTGGTGCGGGAGTGCCGAACGCCTCCATCGCGGTGATCTCGATCTCACGCGACCTCGTGCGAGCCATGTTGAGCCAGTGTTGCAGCTCCGGCTCATTCTCGTCGATAGTCAGGTGTTCGATACCCAAGGTGCCCTTGGGATCGTGGGTTGCCAGATGGATGCGATCTGCGCCCCAATCAGTCAGCTCCAGCTGGGCAACCGGTCGCCCGTTGTATTCGGCCGAGGTGAGTTCGCGGCAGTAGGCGGTGATGGTGCCCAGGTCGTGAGCCAGCACTAGATCGCCGTCCTGGCGGGCCATCCGCTGAATCAGCAACACCAACGCGTGCAGCGAGTCGACCTCTCCGCGCAACTTGATGCGCGGATGAGTCTTGAGGGCGTAGTGGTGGGCATCCAGCTGGGTCAGCTCGGACGGCTTCTTCTTCAGTGGCGTGCCACAGACCAGGCAGCTGGGCAGTTCGCCGGCAAAGTTGACCGGGAAGACGGACGCCTTGTCCCAGTCGCGGTCGTGTTCGCCGTGTGCGTTGCCCTGGTCGTCGGCGGCCGCTGCGGCCCCTGGATCGACCATCACCAGCGCCCATTGTTTGACGAAGTCAGCCGCTGATGGCGAGAGCCTGGCCCCCGTCGGCACCGTGACCTGTGCGCCCATCGACGGACGACGCAGTTGGTCACGCAAATCAGCTTCTGTGACGATCATTCGATCTGGTCCTCCCAGTTGGCAGGGAAGGTCACGTAGACGAACTTGGTCCAGCTCGGCGTACCGAAGGTGATCGATGAACCCTTCGGCACATAGAAGATGTCACCGGGATATCCGACCTTGCCGCCTGCCTCGCCACCCAGCTGCAGCTCGCCTTCGAGTACGATCTGCACCTCGTCGTAGGTCAGCGTCCACGGGAATGATCCTTTGGTGAGGGTCATGTAACCGGCTGCCACCGGCGAACCGTCGTCCCCGGTCACCACGTCGCAGGTCTTGACCTCCATGCCGGCGGGTGGGCCCGGGTAGCCGAACTTCTCCAGCCGGGCATCGCGCATGCTGGAGAGCTTCACCGGATTTCGGGCCACGGTGGGAGCAGCCAGGCCGCCCCCACCCGAACCCAGCAACGATGTCACGATCGCGCGAACACGATCGGCCAATTCGCCGGAACCCTGGGCAGCGGCTCCCGAAGCCGCAGCTGGGGCCGAGGTACCCGACCGGGTGATCGTCACGCCCAATTCGGCAGCGACATCTTTCGCCAGCGGGGTGACGAGTGCATCCGCAGGAATGCTGAGGACGCCGCTGGACGCGGCCTCCTGCACCTCAGCAGCAGTAATGACGATCTTGGCCATAGTGCATCACTTTCAAACGTAAGCAGTTGATTCGGCCTGAATCCGCTCGTCGGCGCCGGCGCTCAACGGCCGGTAGGCGGCGGGTTCAGATTTGGTCTCGGGTGTAGTTCCGCCGCCCACCAGCCCAGGCTGCGGAACCCACGCGAATTAGTCGAGAAACCCGGTGGCTCACTCGGCCGAGCGATGCGGCAGGATGAGCTCGACGTCACCATGCGGACGCGGAATCACATGCACCGAGATCAGTTCACCGACACGGGCCGCAGCGGCTGCGCCGGCGTCTGTGGCGGCCTTGACCGCACCGACATCGCCACGCACCATCACGGTCACGTACGCGGCACCGATCTGCTCTTTGCCGATCAGCTTGACGTTGGCGGCCTTCACCATCGCATCGGCTGCCTCGATGGAACCGATGAGGCCCTTGGTCTCGACCATACCGAGCGCGATCATGTTGACATCAGCCATGGGAGTACTCCTTCTAGTGGTTGCTGCTGTGTTTTTGGTGGTTGTGGGTTCGGGGGTCTCGGCCGACGCCTCGACCCGTTCTGCTGTGGCCTGTTCAGTTGTGGTGGTTGGTTCTTGCGCCGCTGCTGCCTTGTGCACCGCTGCCGTCGCCTCATCAAAGACTGCAGCATTGACCTCGGTGATCGCGGGAGCCTTCGTGGCGACCGCCGGCCGGCGCTTCGGCTGGGAACCGGCGGTGGTTCCGCCTGTCTCGGCCTTGCGCGGACGAGCAGCCTGCTTGCCTTGAGTCTCGCTCATCGGCTACCTCCTCGTGACCTACTTGTGGAGTTCGGTCAGAATCTGGCGGACAACCTTCTCGACCAGTGCCGCGTCGGCGTCGGACGAGTTGCCGACCGGGGCCGCGGCAGAGCTGGTCACGACATCGTCCTCACCCGCCTCGGCGTCCACCCCTTCGAGCACACCGCCGTGAGCCCGTGCGACCTCAGGTGCCGAGTTCAGGTGGTAGGCGACCCGCTTGACATTGAGCACATGCTCGACGGTCACGTTTCCGCTGACCACCGAGCCGCCGATGCCGCCGGGCGCCAGGGTGAACGAGGGGCGCACGCCGGTGGTGTATCCAACGCCGCCCAGCGAACCCCAAGTGTTGACCAGCACCCGGAATGCGGGCTTCTCAATTCCGAAGGCCAAGATGGCCTCCTCGTCGCGCGAGTGAATCGAAACCGAGTGGCCATCACCGCCGAAGTGCAGCAACTGGATCGCCCGCTCACAACCGGCTCGCCAGCCGTCTTCGACCATCCAGCCGAGCACCGTGGTCAGCTTCTCCCGGGACAGCGGGTACTTGGGCCCGACGCCATCGAGATCGGCGACCAGCACGCGCACCGAATCCGGAACCTCGAAGCCTGCGGCCTTGGCCAATGCCTGAGGCGTGCGCCCGACGTATTCGGCGAGCATCATGCCGTTGGGACGGAACATGATGCCGGCCAGCTTGTCGGCCTGCTCCTTGGTCATCCAATACGCGCCGCGGGCCTGCATTTCGGCCTTCAGCCGTTCGGCGATCGGCCGGTCGGCGATGACGCACTGCTCGGTGGCACAGATAGTCGAGCAGTCGAACGACTTCGACTCGACGATCATCTGGGCGGCACGGACGATATGAGCCGTACGGTCGACATAGACCGGGACGTTGCCCGGACCCACACCGATCGCCGGCTTGCCGCAGCTATGCGCAGCCTTGACCATGCCCGGTCCGCCAGTGGCCAGGATCATCGAGGTTGCGTAGTGGTTCATCAGCTCGTTGGTGCCCTGCAAGGTCAGCTCGGTCAAGCAGCCGATCATGCCCTTGGGCAACCCCGCGGCCTCCGCGGCCGCCGCCATCACCCGAACCGCCTCGGCGGTGCAGTCCTTGGCCGACGGATGCGGAGCAACGATCACGGCGTTACGAGCCTTGACACCGATCAGGATCTTGAAGATCGCGGTCGAGGTCGGGTTGGTAGAAGGGGTGAGCGCGATGATCACACCCACCGGCCAGCCGATCTCGACGACCTTGTTCACCTCATCGCGGCGCAACACGCCGCAGGTGGGCACGTCCTTGATTGAATCCCAGACGCCCTGAGCGGCGAACTCGTTCTTCAGCTTCTTATGGGCCGGGTAGCCGAAACCTGTCTCGTCATGGGCCATCTGGCCCAGCCGTCCGGCCTCCCGCAGCACCGCAGTCACCATCGCTTCGCAGATCTTGTCGACCTGCTGCTGCGAAGCGAACTGGAACGAGCGCATGGCTTCCCGCGCAGCGACTGCCAGGTCACGCGCCTGCTGAATAGAACGCAGGTCGGCGTCCATTGTCTGGCTCATCGAATCACTCCTTGGCAGATGTCGTTAGCGGATCAGAACTTCTTCGGGGCAGCCGCGACGCCGAGCACTGCGTCTTGGAATGCCGCGCAGGCAGCCCGGCAGGCGCTCTGCGAACCCGTGAGCAGACCACCGGAGAAGTTCGTCTCGCTGGGCGGCTCGAAGTAGACCTGCATCGACACATCGGCCGCCTTCATGGCCAGATCGAGTGCGAAGGTCGCTTCGAGCGGCGGGGCGATCAGATAGGCCAGCGACTCGCCCGGGTTGATGCCTGCCTCCTTCGATAGGTAGGTGCCCGTGCTACTGATCAGATGTGGGAAGAAGTTGAGTTCGCCGGCTTCGTCGGCCGAGTAGAACCAGGCTTCTTCCTCGCAGTAGGAGACACAGGCATCCACACCGGAGCGAACCTCGGCCGGGGTGGGACCGGCGAGCATACCGATGATCTCGCCCGACAGCGGGCCCGACGGGTAGCCGGAGCCTGCGTAGAAGCTCTTCGCGTAGACCACGTCGACCTCGGCGAACTTGGTCGCTTCGTCGAGTGAGACATACAGGGCGTCATCGATGTCGCAGGTGATGAGGCCCAATGCCCGTTGGTTATCGCTCAGGCCGAGCTTTGAGGCAAAGCCGCGGTCGACATTAGATATGATCCGCACCGCCAGGATCGACGGCTTGACAGGATCGAGGATTCCCATTCCTTAACCTTTCTTTCCTAGGTGCCAGCGACTTCGCGCAGTTTCACGCCGGAAGCCGAGTACTGGATCAT
>NZ_JAVTWX010000093.1:0-6601 GCF_032229645.1 Brooklawnia sp. | reverse complement strand
AGAGCACGCCGGTCAGCCGGTAGGTGCGGTCTCCGTCTGGGTCGAGTCGGGCGGCGTCGGGCAGGAAGGGCTGGTGCGTGATCGGGTCGATCCCGAGCCACTTGCGGACGGCGCTCAGGTTCCGGCGGAGCAGATCGGGTGTGGTGGCGAGGGCGTCGCAGAGTTCTTGGGTGGTCGCGCCGCGCGGTCGGGTCGCGAGGTAGGCGACAATCTCGATGTAGTAGCGCTTGCGTTTGTTGCCGGCAGCCGGGTCTCCGCTGCGTCCGACCCGCACGCGGACGGGACCGAGAACGGCGAGACGAGGCCGATCGCAGCCATCGGCATGCCAGGCAGCCAGGTCGTCATCCAGGGTCGGATCCGGATCGACCAGTTCGCATGTCGCGGGCGGGATGACTGGTGCAAGGACCGCGAGATCTTCCGGCGTCGTCGCAGCGACAGCCAGGACTGCAGTGTCGGGCTGCGGAAGGTTGCTGGTCTCTTCGTCCGCACAACCATCCGTGGGACGTTGTTCGGTGACGTTGCCGGAGAGTTTGCCAGCGGCGTCCACCATTGACTCGCCGTAAGCGTCAGCATCGGGAACAGCGACGTTCTCGAGGCGGTCGGCCGCTTGGAGTAGCTGGACGCAGCCGAGGGCTTCGTCGGCGGTGATGCCGGTCGGGAATAGGTCGAGGCCGAGAGCAGAAACACGGACTCGACCGTTTGCGTCGGCGACCACGGACAGTCCCGCCTCTGCCGTTTCAGGTGTGCCGAGGAAGGTGACGGTGGTGCCGGTGCGTCCTGGCTCGTCGTGAACGAGTTGGACGACTGCGCTGAGGCCGTCGGCTGCGTCTGCGGGGGCGACGACGGCGCAGCCGGGTAGGTATTCGTAGTGCTGTTGCATGCGGGCGGTCGGCAGATGTGCGGGTGGGTCGCCAGCAGTGGCCTGGAGGACGCTCTTCGATGTGCTGAGTGCGCTCGCAGCTGCCGCTTCCGCACCTGAATGGACGCGGATATGGGAGGGGTTGAGTCCGTCAAGTTCGTGGAACACTCCGACAAGGTCGATCTGCCAGATGTCTTGCGCCCATGGGCTGGTGGCGAGTTCGGCTGCCCAATACCGGGCCAGGTCAGCGGCGAATTCGGCATCGCCGCTGATGGTGGTAATGCCGAAGGCTTCGAGGTTGATCAGCCAGCAATGCCCGTCCTGGTCGGTGCCGAGGGTAACCAGATGCGGCCACGGGGAAGGCCCGCCGTCACCGCTTGGCCCGATCAGCTCGAGGTCGGCGGTGAGGTCGAGCTGCCAGGCGTCTTCGTCTGCTTCCTGCCAAGGGGCCGGGAACTGGCCCGGTTCGGACAGGTGGGCGATCAGGTGACTGTGGGTGACTTCGAGCGTTTGGACGAGGGGGAGTTGTCGTCCAGTGGTGACGATGACTTGGGCGGTTCGGCGTAAGGCGTCGTCGATGAACGTGATCTGCGAGGCGATGGGTGCGCCGGCGTGGCGCAGGGTCTTCTCCACCGGGATGGTCTTAGGCGGTGGTGGGGCGATCATGAACCCGTGTCGGCGGTGGTGGCTTTGCAATGCCCTGCGTTGCCGGAGCGCCAGCCACATCGTTCCGGCCAGGATGCCGCCTGCCCCGGCCAGGCCGGTGAGGAACCACACGGGCTGGGGGTGGTTCGCTTCAGTGGAGTGATCGGCGGTTGGCGCCTGCGGGTTGGGGATGGTCGTGCCGTTCGGCACGGTCACCGTTGGGCCGACGGTGGGCGGCGCTGCCGCCGTCGGCCGCGTCGTCGGGTCGGCGGACCGTGCGGTGGCGGCGGGGCTGGGCTCGGGGCTTCGGTTGGGGCCGCCGGGGTTGGTTGCCGGACGCGATGGCCGGTCGGGCCTCTGGTGGTGATCGTCCCGGTTGGTGTTGGTCTTCGGTTTGCCCGGGATGTTGAGTCGCCAGCCGATGTCGATCACGTCTGGGTCGGTCAGCCGGTAGCCGCCTGGCTGGCCGATGTTGCGGGAGGCCTTGAAGATCTCCGGATAGCGGTGCGCATCGCCGAGCTTGTCGAGGGCGATCTGGCTCAACGTGTCGCCCTTGCGGACGGTGTAGTGCTGAGTGACTTGCTTCTTGTGAGCCGGTTGCCTCGCATGTGTGGGCGCGCCTGCCGCGGGCGCGGGCGGCGCAACCGGTTCTGCGCTGGCGACGGGGATCTTGGGCAGTTGTCCGCTGGTGGTGAGGAAGAGTGCGGCAACGGCGGCGAGCAGGCCTCGGGCTATAGCTTGCGGGAGGCCGAGTCCGCGCAGGTTCGGCGCTCGCACCTGTCGAATGCGGGCGGTTAGTTCCACGATGACACTGGTCATCAGCACGGCCCAGGCGATCCAGCCGGCCAGCTTGAGCAGGGCGAGGAACAGGGTGCCGTCATCGGGCCGCAGCAGCGCTCGCCAGAGACCGGACAACGTCCACTCGATATGCAGGGTGCCGACGTCCCGCACGGCCCAGAGCAGCAGCGGCATGCCGACCATCACGCCCACGAGAGCGATCAGGGCAGTAATCCCGCGCAGGATACGCCGCACCTTTGCTCCGATCGGATCTCGCCGGGCGGTAGGGCCTGTCGTCATCGTTCTGTCCCGTCTTGGGTGCGGACGAGTCGCCCGGTCGCGTTTCCGCTGACCGTCAACGCCCCGATGCCGAGCGAGCTGAGGAACAACGGCTCGTAGCGTGCGGTGGTGGTGACGTTGATCCGCACGCCGCCGATGATCGTGACCGTGCCGGTCATGCCGGCTTGCGCGATCACTTGTTGTGCGGCGGTCTTGGCGAGGGAGGCGTCGATGGTGGACACGGGTCGGCCGCTCATCAGGGTGGTCGGGTTGACCCGCTGGCCGGCGACTCGGACGGCTTGTGCGGCGACGTCGGTGGCGCGTTGTTTGGCGCGGATCTGGCCGGTGAGGTCGACCGAGATCCCGACGATCAGGGTGAACACGATGGCTGCCAGGACCGCCCACAATGTGACCGAGCCCCGCTCATCTCTACACGGTTCCCCCGCCTGGGGACATGGCTGCCGCCACGACGCGAGACTTTTCATGGTTGTCTCCCGCGGTAGGAGTCGATCGGCGACTGCATCGTCGCCGTGACCGTCACGGCCGGAAGACCGGGGAGCCCGAGTGCGGAGACGCTACAGGTGATGGTGGCTGACACCGAGGCCGGGGTGCCGACAGGGGTGGCGAATGCTCTCAGGTCCAACGCCACGTCGCGAGAGGAGCACGTCACCTGCTGGTCCAGGGCCTGGTAGGCCGTGGCGAGTGCAGATGTTCTGGCAGCAGGTGCTGTGCGCTGCAGGGACGCTGCGCGGGCCGCGTCCGCGGCGATCGCTTGGACCGCTTGACGGGTGAGAGCCACCTCACCTCCGAACGCCACCAACAGGATCAGCAGCACCATCGCCGGCGCCACGATCACGGCCTCAATGGCCGCCGAGCCCCGCTCATCCCGCCGCATGGGGCGAGACACACTCGCACCCCCGTGAGGATCGCCGCTACTCATGTGAGTCGCTCCTTGGGAAGCGTGATTGTCCGGTCGGCCTGCATCACCCATCCCGGCATCACCGACAAGGTGGTCCCGGTGACCCGGACCGTCACTGCGGTCGAGGTCATCGAGCAGGTGATGTGCGGGTTGTCGATGGCATCGCCCAGGCTGACGGCGAAGGCGGCTGCCGCCTCACGGCATGCCTGTTGGGTGCCGTTCTCGGCTGCTGCGGCGCGGGCGCCCATGCTGGCCGTCGATGAGGCGGCGCTGCACCCGCGGAAGTAGAGGCCGAATTGCAGTCCCGTGAACAGCACGCCGAACAGGATCGGTAACAACACGACGTAAGGGATCGTCGCCGATCCCCGCTCGTCCAGCAGCCGGCTCCCTTTGGTCATGACCGTGGCTACTGCTGCTGCAGGACCCCGGTCTTGCTGTTGAGGAAGTTCGTGATGGCGGCGCCCGCGAGACCAACAAGAACAAGGACCAAAATGGCCCAGAGCACGTGCTCAAGGGTCACGCTGCCCCGCTCATCGCGTCGGGGAGCCTCCAGCCAGCGTCGGGCAAAGACGAGGGCTGCAACGATTGTTGCGGCAATGGTCTGGCAGAGGTGGGTCATGGTCGGTTCCTTTCAGAGGGGTTGATTTCCTAGGACGTCAGGAGGCGCATCAGGGGTGGGGCGAGCAGGATCGTGACGAACACAATCGCGGGGAGGCTGGCTGGGATGAACATGCGTTCCCCGTCCGCGTTCGCGTCGGCTTGGTCGGCAGCGAGCAGCGCGTTGCGGCTCGCTTCGGCCTTGGCGCGCAGCGAGTCGTAGACCTGGGCACCTTCCTCACCACACAGCCGCATGATGTCGGCTAGGTCATCAAGATCGGTGACCGCGAGTTCGTTCGCCAGGTCGTGCAGGGCGTCCCATGGCTGTTGACCGGAGAACCGGGATCGTGCGAGCGCCTCGCTGATCCGACGGAAGGGCCAGCTGTCACCGATTTCGGCAGCTACTTCCATTGCCTGCCGCGATCCGGAGCCGCCACCTCGGCGCTCCAGCGCGACGAGATCGGTGTAGGCGGCGAGTGCCCGAGCGACTTCCGTCCGAGCTTTGGCGGCATCGTCACGGACATTCAGGTCGGGAACGAACCAGGCGACGACCGCTGCGGCAAGAGTGGCGCCCACCGGTAGCACCGGGGGCATCGGGATGCTCAGCGAGAACAGCCAGGTCAGCAGAGGCACGGCGACGATGGCGAGTGCGGCGAAGGTCAGCTTGTCGCCGTAGAAGGACGCCGCACTCTTCCGGAGCACCGCAAGATCCTTCGTAGGCACCGTGATCCAGGCCAACGGGAGCCGGTGGATCGCCCAACGTCCGACCCGCTCCCCCGTGCTTGCTGCACTAGGCGCCACCGGGTTGGCTAGTGGCGTGCGGTGAGGTGAGAGTCGGTCGAGCGTTGTGACCAGATCGGGTTGGGCTGGCGACGCCCACCACCCGAACGTCGCGACGCCGGCCATCACGAGCATTCCGGCCAGCACCGAACCCATCAGGATCGTCATCGCGGCACCCCCAGGAATCGGGCTGGTGGCGGTGATTGGGCCGCCTTCTTCAGCCAGATCAGCGAGGAGGTGTAGCAGGCCAGCAAGACGAGCAGGATTACCTGCCCCAGTGGGGTTCGGTAGGGCTCCAAGAAGGATCCTGTCAACGCCAAAACAGTGAGGGCCCCCGCCGACAGGAGGGTCACGAGCCGGGCGATCGTGCGTGGTTTGGCCCGGTCGGCCTCGATCTGGCGGCGGGCCTTCACATCGGCCGCTGCCGACTCCGCGAGCCCTGTCAACATGGCCGCCAATCCCGGTCCCCGCTTGCGTGAGCCAAGAATCAGCGCGGCGGCAACCAGGTCGCCGGTGGCATCGTCCAGATCGTCTGCGAATGCCCGCAGCGCGGCTTCGGTTGGCCACCGGCTCCGTAGCCGCGCCACCAAAGCGGCCACCTCTGGCCGAACAGTGTCCGGGCAAGACCGCAGACTCGCGACGAGTGCTTGTTCAAGCCCCTGCCCAGCGACCAGCACACCAGACAGATTCCGGGTCCACTCCGCGATCCCGTCCAGCTTGCCGATCCGACCGGTGTCGGCTGCGGAGGCGAGAAGGACGGGCACCCCGAGAACGGCGGCAGGAAGGACGACGATCGCGATCACCCAACCGCTCAAAATCGCCACGATCATCCCGACGGCCAGAGCCGCAAGCGTTGCCCAGCGGCGGACCGGTGAGATCGCTGCCCAGCGGCGCCGCCAACTCGATGGTCGACGAGCGTTCCGTTTCGCTTTCGAAATCGGCACGAGCCGCAGGCCAACGATGATGCCGAGGATGCCGCCGGCGATAATCGCGCCCGCTACTGCGGCCAGCACGCCGGTCATGCTTGCCGCCTCGGGTTGGCGTCGGCCTCGGCGAGGAACGCGGCGTGGTCGAGGCCGTGCCCGATCAGGTCGTCCAGGACATCCTGCTTCGGCGGCGTGTCAGCGACCCCGATCGCGCGCGGCTGCGATCGGAAGACTGACGTCAGGCTGTAGTGCCGTCCGGCTTCGCCCGGCTCGACCGCCAGAATCTCCGCGACCCGGCGAACCTTCCTGGCCGGGCCTGTCGGTGTCCGGTCGAGGTCGCAGCGCATCTGGACGATGAAGTCGACCGTGTCGGCCAGCTTGGTAGCTGCCAGTTCCAAGGTGACGTGCGGGCCGGCCTCCATCGCGCAGGTGATCAGCTTCCGCATGGTCGCCGACGCGTCCGCGGCGTGCGTGGTGGACAGGCTGCCTGCACCCGACTCCATCAGCTTGATCATCGACCACACCTCAGGGCCTCGGATCTCGCCCAGGATCTGGCGGGCCAGGGTGAACCGGAAACTGTCGATCACCTGATCCGCGGTGCGCCGCTCACCCCACGACCGGCCATCCGAAGCAGTCTCACCCGAACCCGGCCGTTCCTCCCAGGCAGTCACAATCCGGTGCTGATCAGCGAGCTCATGCAAGAACAACTCGTGCTCGGTTTCGAAGGTGCCCAGCACCTCCCACGGGTCGATCTCGGCACACAACGCCCGCACCAACGTGGTCTTCCCGTCGCCCTGCCCACCGGACACCACGATCGAG
>NZ_JAVTWX010000092.1:0-7098 GCF_032229645.1 Brooklawnia sp. | reverse complement strand
CGTACCCGCCCACCCGAGGGTGGCGGCCTCGCCACCTTCACCACGGTGGCGCACGACGGGCCCCACCACACCACCGGGGGGGGGTGGTCGGCCGGCGGGCCCGCCGGCCGTCCCTTTGAACGAGGACGTGCCGATGCCTGCCAGCCAGCGTTACCCGAAGCTTTCGCAAGCGGCCACCTATCGACGCCGCCGCACCTTCGCGCTCACCATCGTCGTGGTACTGCTCGCCATGGTGATCGGGTTCACCAGCTGGTGGTTCGCCTCCGGACGCTATGTGGCGGCTCCTTCGGTGATCAACCTCACCCAGAGCGAGGCCCAGGGCATCGCCGACGAGGCCGGCGTGGTCATCTCGTTCAGCGAGGAATACTCGGAGACCGTTCCCACCGATCTGGTGATCAGCTCCAACCCGCTGCCCGGGGACCGGGTCGTGCGTGGCAGCCAGATGAGCGCGGTCGTCTCGCTGGGGCCGGAGCGCTTCGCGGTACCGCAGCTCGCCGGGCTGCCCGTCGAGGACGCGAAGAAGGCTCTCGCCGACGCCAGCCTGACGTCAGGGCAAATCACCGAGCAGTGGAGCGAGACGGTCGCTCGCGGGCTGATCATCTCGGCCGGATATACCGCCGGCGACCAGGTGAAACGCGACACCCCGGTGGATCTGGCAGTCTCCAAGGGACGAGAACCACTGACCGTCCCGGATACTGTCGGCAAGACCAAGGAACAGGCGGCGAAGACCCTCGGCGATCTCGGATTCCAGATCGCCTACGCCGACGAGCAGGTTAGCGCGAGCGTGCCTGCCGGATCGGTGATCAGCCAAGATCCAGCGAACGGCACCGGCTACCGCGGCGACACCATCACCCTGGTGATCAGCAAGGGCGCCAATATGACAAAAGTGCCTGCGCCGACCGTCAACGAGAGGCCTGCGGCTTACGTCGACCGTCTCAATGCCGCGAAGTTCGCTGCCGAACTGGTCTACAGCGGCGCGAATCTGGGCCCGAACGTGGGCAAGATCGCCAAGGTCACCGACGAGAATGGGACGACCCTGTCCGCCGATTCCGAGCTGCCCGAGGGTGCGAAGATCAAGGTATACGTTACTTTGTGATGACCAGCAATAAAGGCGGCCGCCTGCCGGTGGCCGACAGACTCGCTCCGCTCGCGCTGCTCGTCATGGCGATGCTGTGGGGTTCGACCTTCTTCGTGCTGCATGACATGCTCGAGCGCGTCGATGCCGCCGATCTGCTGGGTGTCCGATTCACCATCGCGGCAGTCGTCTTCGCCGCCGTGGTGCATCGCAAGCTGATCATCAACCGCACCACGCTGCGACAAGGTGCCATCCTCGGTCTGATCTTCGGCTCCGCGCAACTGCTGCAAACCTACGGCCTGGCGTACACCAGCGCGTCCATCTCGGGTTTCTTGACCGGGATCTATGTGGTGCTGACACCGATCTTGGAGGCGCTGCTCTTCAAGGCGCGAGTGCGTCAGCGCGTCTGGGTGGCGGTCGGGCTGGCCACCGTCGGACTGGCAGCGCTGACCATCGCGCCCGGCGCTGGCATGGTGCAGTTCGGCATCGGCGAGACGCTGACCATCGTCAGCGCCCTTCTCTACGCGATGCATATCATCTATACCGGTAGGGTCGCCACCGAGCAGAAAGCCGTGACGCTGGCCGTGTTCCAGACCGCCGGGACTGCCGTCCTCTGCCTGATCGGGGCGATCCCGGGTGGAATCCACTTCCCCCAACGGACCGACGACTGGATGGCGTTGCTCTATCTCGCGCTGATCTGCGGCGCACTGACCGCGGTGCTGCAGACCTGGGCACAATCCAAGATCGCCGCCACCCCGAGCGCTGTGATCATGAGCAGCGAGCCGATCTGGGCCGCCACCTTCGCGATCCTGGTGGGACAGGAAGCGTTCAGCATGCGCACCTTGGTCGGTGGTGCAGCGATGGTGACCGCGATGGTCCTCTCATCGTTGCCCGATCGGTCTAGGACCGCCATGCTGCGGTTCGAGGGCAAGACGGCTCTCAGACCGCCCACGGACGAGTGTCACGGACATCGACCAGCCGAGTCGGGCTCAGAGCCGTTAGGTGCTTATCGATCAGACCCAGACCCCGCTCATTGAGCAGCCCATCGTGAATGAGGAAACCGCGCGGCGCACCGACGGCGCGGGCGAACTCGATGGTCTCCTTGGTCGCCGACCACGGGCCGAAGGCCGGGATGAGCGCGATGTCGATGTCCTCGGCCACCGCGTCCAGGCAGTCGCCGGGATGCAGCACGCTGGGTTCTGATTCGGCGCGGAAGACGAAGCCGACATTGCCGATCCGCGGGTAGTCACGGTGGATCACCGCGTGTTGTCCCCCGATGGTCTCGATAGTCAAGGAGCCCAGATCGATCGACTCGCCGGGTCCGAGTCTGCGGGTGCGCTCGGGCAGCTCGACGATCTCGACCACACTCGACTCGACAGCTACGAGGGCCTGCGGGTTCGCGTCCAAGAGCCTGGGCAGCCAGACCGGATCGGCGTGATCGGCATGCTGATGGGTGACCAGCACAGCGTCCAGGTCAGTCAGGCCGCGCCAGGCGGTGCTGAAATCGCCGGGATCGATCAGGACGCGCTGGCCGTAGGTTTCGATAAGCACGCAGGAATGTCCGAGATGGCTGATCTGCATGCCTTCACTATGGCACGCAGATCCCGAGCGATCTTGATTATTCGTTCCAGTCGGGAACCTGCAGAGGTTCGCGCCGCAACTCGCGGCTCTGGTTGAGCCGCTCGGCGATCATGAAGGCCAGCTCCAGGCTCTGGCTGCGGTTCAGCCGCGGGTCGCAGGCTGTCTCGTAACGCGAGTCCAGATCGGTCTCCGAGAGCTGGAAGGCCCCACCCAGGCATTCGGTGACATCGTCGCCGGTCAGCTCGACATGAACGCCGCCGGGCCAGGTTCCCAGTTTGTCATGCACGTCGAAGAAGCCGTTGAGTTCTTCGACCACGGCGGCATAGCTGCGGGTCTTGTAGCCGTTGTCGGTCTCGAAGGTATTGCCGTGCATCGGATCGCAGACCCACGCCACCTTGCGTCCGGACTGCTCGACCGCCTCGATGATCGGCGGCAGCTTGTCCCGCACCTTGTCGGCGCCCATCCGGGTGATGAAGGTGATGCGTCCGGGCACCCGATTCGGGTCGAGCCGATCGGCGATCTGCAACGCGTCAACGCCACTGCTGGACGGGCCCAGCTTGATGCCCAGCGGATTTGCCACCCGGCTCAGCAACTCCACCTGGGCGCCGTCGGGTTGGCGGGTGCGTTCCCCTATCCAGACCATATGACCGGACGTGTCATAGGGCAGCTGACTACGGGAATCGATGCGGGTCATGGCGTACTCATAGTCGAGCAGCAACGCCTCGTGGGAAGCGTAGAAGTCGACGACCGACAAGGTACGGTCCTCCACCCCACAGGCCAGCATGAAGCCGAGCGCCCGCTCGATCTCGCCGGCGATCTGTTCGTAGCGGTGCTCGATGCGTGAATCCTGCACGAAGCTGGCATTCCAGGCGTGCAACTGGCGGATGTCGGCAAACCCGCCGGTGACGAAGGCACGCACCAGGTTGAGCGTGGCCGCCGAGGCGTTGTACATGCGCATCAGCCGCTCAGGATCGTGCCGTCTGGACTCGGGGGTGAAGTCGAAACCGTTCACGGCATCGCCGCGGTAGGCCGGCAACGTGATGCCGCCGCGGGTCTCGGTGTCCTTCGAACGCGGTTTGGCGTACTGGCCGGCGATGCGTCCGACCTTGACCACCGGAACCTGCGCGGCGTAGGTGAGCACCACGCTCATCGACAGCAGGACGCGCAGCTTCGCCTTGATGTTGTCGGCGCGCACCCCGTCGAAGGTCTCGGCGCAATCGCCTCCCTGCAGGATGAATGCCTGCCGGTCTGCGACTTTGGCGATCCGTTCGCGCAGGTCGTCGCACTCACCGGCAAAGACCAGCGGGGGCAACTCGCGCAGCCGGTTCACCACCCAGTTGAGCCGTTCGGGATCGGCATAGGTGGGCTGCTGCACTTGAGGCATCGCATGCAACTCGGCCAAGGACGGGATCAGCTCAGACACGATGCCAGACTATCGGTTGCGCCCAATCCGGGTCACGGTGACCGAACCTGCAGCGCGCTGGAGGTCCTCCAGGGGCTGGACCCTATGCGTCCAGGCCCTGCTGAATGGCATAGCGGGTCAGCTCGACCCGGTTGTGTAGCTGAAGCTTGCGCAGCACATTCTGCACATGGTTCTGCACGGTGCGGTGACTGACGAAGAGTTGCTCAGCGATGTCGCGATAGCTCAATCCCTTGGCGACCAGCCGCAGCACATCGGCCTCGCGCGGAGTGAGGGCCGGGCTGTCGTCCGCCGGCCCCGGGTTGTTGGCCATCCGGCGGTACTCGCCGAGTACCAGGCCGGCCAGGGTGGCCGTGAAGACCGCCTCGCCTTCCGCGGTCTTGCGGACCGCGTCCAGTAGTTCTTGTTTGGTGGCCGACTTCAGCACGTATCCGCTGGCGCCCGCCTTGACCGCACGCAGCACGTCGTCGCGCTCTCCCGACGCCGACATGACCAGCACCTTCACATCCGGGAAATCACTGGTCAGCATCTGGGTGCAGGTAGCGCCATCGGGATGCGGAATGTTGAGATCCATCACCACGACATCGGGGTGAGTGACCCTGGCGCGGTCCATCACCTGGTTGCCCGCGTAGGCGACGGCGACCACCTCGCAGCCCATTTCGGTGAGGTCCTCGCCCAGCGCGTCGATCCAAAAAGGGTGATCGTCCACCAACATGACGCGCAGACCGGACGGGAACGGATCGACTGGCATCAGATGCCTCCTGCGTTTACTGACTAAGAACACGTCTCACTATTGTGTCGTGGCCAGGGTCCAACGGTGGTCTTCCCCGAGCCTGTGAGGAATGAGGACTGCCGCACAGCTTCACTCAAGCGGCATCCGGAACTCCCACTCCGTGCCCGATCCCGGTGAGGTGGTCAGTGTCGATGTGCCGCCCAGATCGATGACTCGTCCGATCACCGACTCCTTCACCCCGAGCCGGCCGGCGGCTGCGGCCGCATCCAGCTGCTCCTGGGTGACTCCCACACCATCGTCGCGGACCGAGATGATCAGTTCATTGCCCTCCTGCTCCAGCAGGATCCAGGCATGGGCTCCCGGGCCCGCGTGCTTGCTGACGTTCGCCAGCACCTCGCTGATCACCCTATCCAGTTCTTTGGCCCGGGCGTCCGCCATGTTGAGCTGACCTGCCATGGTTGCGACCGTCACAGTGTCGCTTTGGTGCTTCTCGAGCATGATCGTGACATCGGTCGTGTTGACATCAAGGAAGCCGCCGCCCTGGATGTCAACCCGCCGGTCCTGCAATGTGGCGCGTAGCTGGTCTTCTTGCCGAAGTGCCAGGGAGGCCAGCAACTGCCCGCGCGGACCGAGTTCGGCCCCTTCGCGAGCGACCATCGCGAGCACCTGAAGCACGCCGTCGTGGACGATCCGGTTCAGTCGCTCGCGCTCCTCGAGAGCCGCCACGGTGGCCAAATTGCGGTCGCGGTCGGCGATAGCGCTGCTGAGCTGGCGGACGACCAGCCCGATGAAAGTCGGAATCGCCGCCATCAACAGAACGTCGCCCCACGCTCGCGGCGCCAGCGACGGTGCCTGCAGGAACTGCACGGAGCCCACCAGGACACCGCCGATCAGTCCGGCGAGCGGACCGCGCCAGATCGCCAGCACCGCCGGGGCCGCCAGCATCCAATAGCAGGCCAGACCCAAATAGCTCTCCCGCAGCAAGTCGACACCGAGCACCAGGCGGGAACTGCCCACCACCGCCAACGTGATCGCCATATCCAGCAACATCAGCCATCGGGTACGCCATCTGGACCGCAGATTGAGAAAGCAGGCCGCCACCGACCAACCGGCAGCCACCAGACAAGCAAGCATCAGCAGGCCCGGCTGGCGCACCTGCGAGGCCCGCATGCCATTGACCACGATCATGTGCACCACCAGGGCGATCCGGGCCCAGCCCGCGGCACGATAAATCGTGCGCAGCAGGCTCGGATCTCCCGGGAGGATCTGCTCGCTACTCATCGATCGGCGCAGCCGTGGCTTGACCGCTGCGTCTGCGAGCGCGGGCCTGCCGTTCGGCCAATGCGGCGCGCTCGGCCTGCTGACGCGCTGCCTCAATGGCCTCGTCCATGATGACCGCGTCCTGTTCGTCGAGCAGCCGCGCCAGTTCGGCTTCGGATGCCCGGCGCTGTTCTTCGGCAGCCCGGCGTTCGGCCCTGAGCTCACGCCATTCGGAGAGCCTGACGGGCTGCCCCGGCGTCCGCTTCTTGCGGCCGCCGTCCGCATAAGAGTCGAGATAGCGGCGGCCGGCCAGCTGGCTGATCCGTGTCATCACCAGGTCGGTCAGCCCTCTCAGCACGAACCCCTCGAGCACGTCGCTTGGCAACTGGTCGTCGGCGAACCGAGAAGTCGCGATGGGTTCTCCGATCCGCAGCCGGTAGCGCAACTCCGGCAATGAGTCGTGGGTGGTCAACGGGATGAGCGCGGCGGGCACGATCGGAGTGCCGGTAGACAGTCCCACAGCGGCGAACCGCGCGTGGCCTTTGTGGACCGCTCCGTCACCGTCGCTGGCGCCTTCCGGGAAGACCACCACGACCTCACCCCGCATCAGCAGCGCAGCCGGGCTTCGGTGAACATCGGGATGCTCGTCCCAGTCGGTCTGACGCAGCCCCGGAATCACCCGGCGCCGGTCACCAGAATCGACGACCACGGTGGCATCGCGCCCCAACGATGCCGTGACATTCAGATGATCGAAGGGGCTGACCCTGTTGACGGCAAGGATGCAGCCGCCTTCGGGGAGCCGTTCAAGGTGGTCGACATCGATCCTCCACGGGTGCCGCAACCGGCCGGCTGACTGTCGCACGCTCGCCAGGTCACGGGGTAGTACGGGCATCGTCGGTCACTCCCCCGCGGCGGGCTCGTCCGCAGTGCTGTCTTGGGCGATCGGCAGGTCGACGGCCGGAACAGGCCTGGTCTGATTCTGATTGGGGTGGTCGAGGATGTGCCCGGCCACATCGGCGTTCCGCAGGT
>NZ_JAVTWX010000091.1:2515-7265 GCF_032229645.1 Brooklawnia sp. | reverse complement strand
GCCACCGGCAGGTCGGCGTACCAGTCGTAGAAGCTGGTCATGGCGCCGCCCAGCAGGTGGGTGAAGCGGGTGCCGACGGCGTGGCTGACCATGCTCATCGCGGGAATGGGCGAGAACGAGACGAGCCTGTCCGGACCGTAGTTCTTGATGGTGTTAACATAGCTGGCCGCAGCGATCTCCAGTGCCTCGTCCCAGGAGACACGGACCAGGCCGCCCTTGCCGCGGGCCTGCTGGTAGCGGCGGCGCTTCACCGGGTCCGTCGAGATCTCGTTGAAGGCCTCGACGGGATCGCCCAGCCGGGCTTTGGCCTCGCGATAGAGCTCGAGCATCACTGCGCGCGCATAGGGGTAACGGACTCTGGTCGGCGAGTAGGTGTACCAAGAGAAGGAGGCGCCGCGAGGGCAGCCGCGCGGCTCGTACTCCGGACGATCGGGGCCGGTGGACGGGTAGTCGGTCTGCTGCGACTCCCAGGTGATCAAGCCGTCCTTGACATAGACCTTCCACGAACACGAGCCGGTGCAGTTGACGCCGTGGGTGGAACGCACCACCTTGTCGTGGCTCCAGCGGTCCCGGTAGAAGACGTCGCCCTGCCTGCCGCCCTGACGGAAGACCGCTCGCTGATCGGCAGTCTCATCCCATTTCGTGAAGAAGCGGCCCATCTTGAGCAGCGCCTCGGAAGCAGGCCCATCCAGTCGTGCGCGGTCGTCCATGGGGACAGTTTTGCACATATTATTCGTGCAAACGACCCGGCAAATCGATTCTGGGCAATTCGTCACGGATATCGACAGCGCCCGCTATTTTCGCATCATTAGGCGTGTCTAAATCAGCTGTGATCGGACGATCTGCAGCGACCCGATGCACGACCAGCGTGCCCAGCGCTCGGCGCACGGAGACATTGCGGACATCTCCCAGTTCGCCCAGCGCGCGACGAACCGAATCGGCGCAATAGCGTCCCGCCAGATACTGCGCCCAGCCGTCCGCGTCCTCCAGAATCACCCCATCCGAACCCATCGGGGCATCAGCTAGGACGGACACCACTTGCGCCGGGGCGGCGAGGTCGCCGGCCAGCAAGAACACCTCGTCGGCATCGCCTGCGGCCGCCAACGCTGCGGCAATACCGGCCACGGGCCCGCCGAAGGGCGGGTCTTCCGGCACGAATTCGACACGCGGATCATGACTCCACTCGGGTGGCTGGGGTCCTGCGACCACGATGTGCTCACTCCACGCGAGGCCTGCAGCCACGGCGCGCTGCAGCAGCGAGCGGCCATCGATATGGAGACCGAGCTTGTCGGCGCCCATTCGCGACGACCGTCCGCCAGCGAGGATGATCGCGGCGCGCACCGGCCGCACCGCTATCCCCCGGCGAACGGCGGCAGCACGTCGATGCATCGCACGTTTCCCAAGGCGGCGCTGCGATCTGCGACACGAACGCCGTCCGCGAGCAGTGAACTGACGCGCAGCACTCGTTCGAGATGCTCGTTGTCTGCGGCCAGCAGCTCAACAAGCCCGTCGCCAGTGAGACCGGTCGTGTCGATCACCGTCGATTCGATACCGGCTGCCTCGGCCGCACCCGCGAAGAATCTGACTTCCATCCTTGCCTCCTTCGTCTCGCCATCCGGCGACCACTATCCGCCGATCGCGCTCATCGTTCGAGCCGGCGGGGTGAACCCGACCTCGTCGATGCCGTGCGCGCGGGGTTTCTTCCACTGGGACTCGGCCCACACCGAAGCGAGGTCCGAGTCGCTGCCGCCCGATCTGAGTACGCCGCGCAAATCGGTCTCGGTTCGCGAGAAGAGGCAGCTGCGCAGCTGGCCATCGGCTGTCAGCCGAGTGCGGTCGCAGGCCGCGCAGAACGGCTGCGTCACCGATGCGATGACACCGAGAACTCCACCCGGCTGGCTGTCGTCGGGAGCGACGCGCCATAGCGCGGCCGGCGCGGCACCGCGCGGTTCGACCGCGGGAGTCAGCTCGAACCGTTCGCTCAGCAGCGCGAGGACCTCGTCCGCGGTCACGAGTTCGTCGCGCACCCACTGGCCTGCCGGCCCCAGGGGCATCTGCTCAATGAAACGCAGCTGATAGCCCCGCGCCAAACAGAACTCGGCCAGCGGAACCACATCGATCTCATTACAGTCCCGCAGGACGACCGAGTTGATCTTGACAGGGGTGAGCCCGGCACGCTCCGCTCCCGCGATGCCGGCCAGCACGTCCGGCAACCGGTCTCTGCGGGCCAATCGGGCGTAACGCTCCCGATCGAGCGAATCGAGGGAGACGTTGACCCGATCAAGCCCCGCCGCGCGCAGCGCCGCCGAGCGACGATCCAGGCCAAGGCCGTTTGTGGTGAGGGCCAACTCCGGACGCCCCGAAGCACCGCGCAATGCCGCGGCGCCCTCGACGATCCGTTCCAGCCCCTTGCGAAGCAGCGGCTCCCCGCCGGTGAATCTGATGCGGGTGATGCCCAATCGTTCGACCGCCACTCGCAGCAGGCGAAGCACCTCGTCGTCGGTCAGCGTCTGGTCGGTGGGTAGCCAGGCGAGCCCTTCGGCAGGCATGCAGTAGCTGCACCTCAGGTTGCAGCGATCGGTCAACGACACGCGCAGGTCGCGCGCGACTCTGCCGGAGCGATCGACCAATTCACCAACAAACATGGATAAAACAGTAACCCGTCGATCGACCGCCAGACAGCGAGTGCAAGAATGGAATAGTGTCCCCTAGCGAAATCAGTGCGCAGCCGCATGGCCTGGGGCCCACCCGCGCGAAGGTGCTCGGTCTGTTGGAGGGCACCAGGCGGCCAATGACCGTCAGCGATGTTGGTGCTGCGCTGGAGCTACACAAGAACTCCGCACGCTTTCATCTGGACGCACTGGTAGATGCCGGATTCGCGCTCCGCTCCACGGCGTCCACCGGGTCTCAGGGGCGTCCCCCGCGCGGCTATGCGGCGACCAGCGAGGCCCCGTCGGTGACCAACATGCACCTGCTGGAACTGACCCAGCTATTGCTGCGCCATTTCGTGGCGAGCAGCCCCGATGCGACCGCTCTCGCCGAGGACGCCGGCCGGGAATGGGGAGAAAGTGTGACCGATCGCGACACTCCTCCAGAGCAGGTGCTCGCCGAACTCTGCAACCGGCTTGCCGACCGTGGCTTCGGGGTGGCCCGCGAGGGCTCGACGTTGAGGTTCGCCCGCTGCCCGTTTCGGGCCACCACACCGCCCGAGCAACTGCCTTTGGTGTGCGCGATTCACCAAGGCTTCCTCGAGGGTTTCGCCAGGGCGAGCCGGGGAAACCTGATGGTCGGACGGCTGGAGGTCGGAAAGCAGGTCTGTTCGGTTACGATCAGCTGACTCGGATCGGATAGAACTGACACTGGATGTCCGTCCACTCGCCGGTGTCACGATTGCGCGCCACCAGGTCGATGCCCGTGTCATGGCTGTTCTGCCGGTGCTGCCAGGACGACCAACCGTGCACCTCGTCGTAGATCACTTGCAGGGTCGGATCAGCGTGAAAATACTCGATCATCAACTGCTCGAACTTGGTACCCCGCTCAGCCGTCGACTCTGCAGCGCACAAATCATCAATCACCTTATGGACGGTTGTCCTGGTCGCCACAGACCCCTCCTAGCCACGGATGAAATCAGGCTAGTGGCTATGACAGGTGCGCGCCGCATTTACTCGGGCACGGGCACGCGGATGCGCGTCGTGCCGGAAGGCGTGACGCAGTATTGGTAGCCCAGGCGGGAGGTCCAGATGAAGCGGCCTGGGGCGGGCTGATTCAGCTGCCAGCCGCCATGCGTTTTGGCGCGATGTGCCGTTCTGCTCAGCGGTCCAAGATTCTCGAGTCTGGTTTGCCCGGGTGGAGCGTTCTCGCTTCTCGAATACGCGATCGTGTGGTCTTGGTCGCAGTGTTTGGCTGCGGTTGATCCGTATGGGAAGACATCGATCGGGTTGCGTTGCTCGATGACGAACCGCATCTTCTCCGGGACCTGATAGGAATCGGTCGGTCTGATCGTTGCCGCCTCGATGATCGGGCGCACGACCACCTTTGAGCTCTTCAGAAACTCGGGGAGGTCGCTGGTTAGCAACGGGCCCCAGCCCCCGACCCGGGCAACACCTGCTGGCGTGCTGGTGAGGGCTGCGTCGTTGGCGTTGATGTGGACGATCAAGGTGCGGGTGGGTGGCGTCTGCGCTGGGTCGTGCAGTCCGTCAGAGTCATCACTTGCCGTGCCCGCGGTCCGCTCGGCCGATGATTGCAGCACCGGCGGGCAGGCGCGGCAGATATAGCCCAATGCTTGAGCTCGTCGTATTTCGTGATCGGCGAAGGAGTCGGCGTTGAGATTCTGCGGGAGGGTGGCGGCAACTCGCTTCAGGATGGAGTCGAAGAGGATGCCTTCGTCCGCGTCGACGATGCCGTAGATGGTGACGTGTCCGTCTTCGATGGGCGAGATTCGGATGAATCGAGCCTGGCGTTTCGCTTCGGCGCGCTCTTCCGCGAGGCCCGGATCGGCGGCGATGATCCATTCATCCAACCGTTTCATGACTTGCCCGAACGGCAGGGTTTGGAGGGCTTGGACGAGCAGGCTGTCGACCTGGAGGGCCGCTGCGAGCGGAAGATGGCCACATGCGCTGGATGCCTTAACGGCCTGCCACACGCGGATCTTTCCGGCGAGGATCTGCCGAAGCGTTTGCGGGAACCGGTATGCCAGATCGAGTGCTTGACCGATCCGAAGAATCGCCGAGCGCGGCGTGATTTGGAGGAG
>NZ_JAVTWX010000091.1:0-2415 GCF_032229645.1 Brooklawnia sp. | reverse complement strand
ATCACCGACACGACCACCGGAATCAAACCATTCGCCTCCACGGCGCGTCCTTCAACACCCTCGCCCAACGGATCGTCGACTTTCAGGACTGGTACAACACCACCAGCCGCCCCTTCAACTGGACCTGGAACCGCGACCAACTCAACGACTACCTCAACCGGCTCGCGCGACGAACCGGTGTCGGAAGTGTCATGAAGACACCGGGCCAGATTTGGTCGAGGAACAAGTCACCATGAGTCTCCGCCCATGTGATGTCTACGCCCGGTGGGCTTTACGATCACGCGGCCTTCAGCGGTGTGATCGCCGCCACCGTGTCGTGCAGCACGCGACGCTCGAGGCGAAGCTCATAGTTCGACTGCAGATTCATCCAGAACTCCTCCGAGGTGCCGAAGTATCGAGCCAGGCGAATCGCCGTATCTGCGGTAATACCCCGCTTGCCGTGCACAATCTCATTGATCCGACGAGGAGGCACGCCGATCGAGACGGCCAGCTTATTCTGCGTGATCCCGAAGCCCGCAATGAAGTCCTCCATCAAGATCTCGCCCGGATGAATCGGCACGATCCGGTCATCCTCAGTGGTAGTCGACGAGCTCAACGAGCACCTCACAGATCGAGCGGGTTTTTGGACTGCTGAACCGGAGCGTCCATCCGGGCAGGCGTCACCTTTCCGCCGAACTTTGACTCCAGGAACGCACCCTGAGCGACCAACGCGGCCGCGTCCATCCGGTTGGTGGCGTCATACATCCGCGAGATCGTCAGACTGAGCAGGTCGAGTTGATCGACCAGCAAGAGCAGCGACGACTTGCCGTTGGCGACCGGACGAGTGTCGGCCCAGTCGCGCGGCAATGCCAGGTATCCGGCTACCGACTCGGGGAGGTAATCGGTGGCGGTGGCCACGACCGTGTAGGCGTCCTGAGAATCGAGACCCAGATTGCCCAGCCGCGGCACGATAGCGCGAACCACCGTGATGATGCGCAGCACCCGGGCCAGCACCGGTGTCGGCGCATGCCCCTCCACGACCATCCGCTCAGCCTTGACCAGCGCCGCCTCGATGTCCTGCGAGGTCGGCGCCGGGGAAGCCAGGGTTTCAGGATCGGCAGCTTTCTGCTCTCCCCGAAGCCAGCCGAAGATTCCCATCGCTTACTTCCTTCGGATCGGGACACTCAGCCCAGGTTGTAGTCGGGCACCGACAGCGAATTGGTGATGGCCGCCCGATCGTCCGATTGGCGGGCCCGTTGCAGATAGGCCCGCGACTTGGCGACCTCGGTCTCCAGCGTCCCGATGGTCTGGCTCATGTTGTTGAGGGCCTCGATCTTGAAGCTGTCGATCGAATCCATCGTCTCGTAGATGTTCGCGAATGCCTTCTGAAGCGACTCGATCGAGATCGTCGAGCTGGCGGCCTGCTGCTGAATAGTGACCGAGTTCGTCTTCAGCATTTCGCTGGTGCGCTCGATCAAGCCCGACGTGGTGGTGTTCAGCGCACTGATCTGGTCGAGCACCAGCTTCTGATTGCCGAGCGCCTGAGCGGTGATCACTGCGGTGCGCAACGCGGACACGGTCGTGGTGGACGCGCGGTCAACGCCCTTGATCAGCTCCATGTTGTTCTTGATGATCACGTCGATGGCCAGGTAGCCCTGAATCGACACGGCCAGCTGGGTGAGCAGATCCTGATGCTTCTGGCGGACGTAGAAGAGCACGTCCTTGTTGAGAGCGTCCGCCTTCATCGGGTCGGTGACCTGCAATTCCGCGATGGACGCGGACAGCTGGGTGTCGAGCCGCTCAGCCAGGTAGATGTACTGGTTGAGCCGATTCATGGTGTCCCAGAGTTGCTGCTTCTCCATGTTGAGGCTGACGTTGTCCTTGGTCAACTCGTCCTGGCCGGATCGTAGCGCGTGCAGAATCGCGTTCAGCTGCTGCTGGCTCGACTGGTACTTGCGGAAGTAATCCTGAACCTTGTCGCCGAACGGGATGAAACCAAGAATCTTCTTCTGCTTGGTGACCTCGGACGGGTCGAGACCCTCCACTGTCTTGCGAAGCTCGATCAGGGTGTTGGAGACCTTCGAGACCTCGCTCAGCCCGCCTGATTTCAGTTCCTTGACCGGGGTGTCCAGCAGCCGGTTGCTCATCTCGGCGGCGCGCCGGATATCGGCATCGCCCATGCTGCGCACGGCGTCCGCCTGAGCACTGAATTCAGGGCTGCTGGCCTGTTCGGCCATGATCGCCGTCATGAACTGGCCAACTTTGGCATCCAGCCCCGGCCGCTGCTCCGCAGTAACCGGCGGCGCCATCTGTGGAGCCTGAGTTGTCTGAACAACCGGCATCGGTGCGGGTGCCTCAAGGGTCAGCGCAGTAGCTGTGGGTGGCGGGGTGAGTGGCCGCGCCACAACTGCCTGACTCGGCGCGGTCTGGCCCTGC
>NZ_JAVTWX010000090.1:0-7315 GCF_032229645.1 Brooklawnia sp. | reverse complement strand
CCACGATAAGCCCTCGGCTGTCGCTTCTCTCGGCCGGATCGTGTAGTTCTCGGGCTCGTGGCGGGCACTCAATCTCCACAATCCGGCGGGCTCTTGCATCTCCCAGCTCACGGAACGGTGTTGACAGTGCTTGATCCTCGCTCAGGGCTGGTCAGTCCAAACCACCCGACCTTGAGCTTGTAACATGATGCTGGCGCACCCCCAGTGCTCCACTCGCCAGTAGACAATGAGGAGCACGCCTTGGGCGACAATCTCGAGGGCATCGATGACGATGTCCGGTTCGACTTCGATGCAGCGGATACGGCCATCACTGACATCCGGAAGGCCGCAAACCGTTTGGAGAGCACTGCCGGCGTTCGCGCCGGGGCCGTAGCGACCGGCTCCAACCGGAAGCGCCGGCGCAGTATCGTCCGTCTCGGATGCCGCTCTGCTGCTCGCGTTGCAGAATGCCGGCGTCGAAGCTTCCCGCGGGTCGTTTGAGGTGCCCGCGCCGGGCATGATCGGCGGCGAACAGACCACCGGCTACACCAATGATCCGGTCAATTCCGCCACCGGCAATTTCATCGAGCCCGAGATCGATCTCAGCCTGAGCGATGTGAGCAGCCCGCTGCGATTGCGTCGCATGTACAACTCGGTGGACCCGCGCAGCGGTGCCTTCGGAAGGGGCTGGTCGTCCGATCTGGATATGGCTATCCACGTCGACGACGAGGGCGCCGACGCCCGGATGTGGGACGGTCGGCAGCTGCATTTCGCGCGCCAGAGTGAGGGCTGGGATCGTTGCTCGACCGCGAACTTCTGGTTGTCGGAAGAGCCGGTGGATCGTCTGCCAGCGCAACTGCAATCGGCAGCCGGTGCGAGCCACGCACTGGTCGTTCGGGACAACGAAGGCCGGTGGTGGGCGTTTTCGGCGTCGGGGCAATGGCTCGGCAACGGCTCGTCCACCTATGAATATGTGGTCGCCTGCCGTGACGCCTCGGGCCAGCTGAGCAGGATCAGCTATAGTCGCGGCAGCTGGTTGGGATTCGAGTGGCGCGGCCCGCGGGTCGTTGTCGCCGTCACCAGCGACGGTCGGCGTGCCGAGTACGAATACGAGCACGATCAGCTCCGTGGCGTGAAAACCCCGCTCGGAATCAGGCAGTATCTGCACGATGATGCCGGTCTGATCGAGCGGATCGTCAGCGCTACCGGTGAGGCCGAGGTCATCAACACCTACGATGCCGGCGCCAGGGTGATCCGGCAGCAATCCCCGTTCGGTCGCGTCACCCGATTCGCCTACCTGCCCGGCCGGGTCACCGTCGTCTCGGACGAGGACGGCAGCCGCTCCAATACCTGGATCGCCGATGCCAAGGGGCGGCTGATCGGGGTCGTCGACGGAGCCGGCAATAGGCAGAGCATGTCGTACGACCGATGGGGCAGTCTCGTCTCCGCCACAGCCCGCGACGGCAGGGTCACCGTTCACCTCTACGACGACCGTGGACGCCGGACCCGCACCGTCACCCCTGAGGGCGCCGATCTCACCTGCGGCTACGACGAGCACGACCGCGTCACCACCCTGGTCACCGCATCGGGTGGTGTCGTCTCCTACGAATACTCCGACGATGCTGCCCGCAATCCGTCGGTGCTCATCGATCCCCTCGGCGGACGCACCGAGATGGGCTGGCAGCGCGGACTGCTCACCGAACTGACCGATCCTGTCGGTGTAACGATGCGGTTCGGCCACGACGATCACGGCCGGCTGATCTCTACCGAGAACGCTGCCGGTCACCTGGCGCGCATCGAACGCGATGCTGCGGGACGAATCACTGCGGCCGTCTCACCGATGGGCGCACGCCACGAATTCGGGAACGACCCCGTCACCGGCCTGCCGCTGTGGCGCCGCGACCCGACCGGTGCTACCTGGCATTTCGAGTATGATGAGGCCGGCCGCCGCACCCGCACGATAGATCCCCTGGGCGCGGTAACCGAGACAGAATACGGCCCGGTCAACTCCGTCGCGGCGACGATCGATCCGCTCGGACGCACCACTCGTCGAACCTTCGACGATCTGGGTTTGATCGCCGGCCTCGAACTCCCGGACGGCTCCCGCTGGCAGTTCGGCTACGACGCCGTTTCGCGGCTGACCGAATCTGTCGACCCCGACGGCGGACGGTGGACGCGCGAATACGATGCGAACGGCGTGCTGACCAGGGTCACCGGCCCCACCGGTGCCGGCAAGGCCTTTTCTCTCGACCGCGATGAGCGCCTCATCGAGTCGGAATCGGCGACCGGCCAATCGTCCTTGGGCTTCGATGAATTCGGGCGTCCCACCACCACGACCTCGGTCACCGGTGCCGCCGAACTGCTCAGCTACGACGCCTGTGGTCGTGTCGTCGAGATGGTCGACGGCGAGGGTGGGCTCACCAGGCTGGTGCGCGATCTGAGCGGCAAAGTCATTGAGCGCATCGATATCGGCGGCCGCAGCACCTATCTCCGCTATAACGAGCTCGGTAAGCTCGCCGCGGTCAGCACCGCACTCGGCACGACCGGCTACGAATACGACCCTGATGGGCGGCTTGTCCGACGCACCCTCGCGAGCGGCGATTTCGAGCGCCTGGACTACGACGCCGCCGGGCGCCTCATCCGGCGCGAACGCCCCGGTGGCGCGGTCAGCAGCTACCGGTATGACAAGGCCGGACGCCTGATCTGGGCGCAGGACCCGATCTCCGGCAGCCGCCAATTCGGCTACGATGCCGCGGGCCAGGTCGTCCACGTGACCAACGGAGTCGGCGGCAGCACGCACTTCGAATACGACGCGCGCGGCCGTCTGGTCACGATCGTCGATCCGCTGGGCAATACGACCCGGCGCAGCTATACAAACCTGGATCGGGTCGACAGCATCACCGATCCCGCAGGGCGGGTGACCCAGGCGCGTTATGACGCCGCGGGGCGGATCATCTGGCAGCGTGAGCCCGACGGGCGGGAACTGTCCTGGGAGTATGACGAGGACGGTCGCCGCAAAGCGCATCTGGTCAACGGGCGCTATCTCACCCAGATCATCCGCGACCTGCGCTGCAATACCGTCACGCTGATCGATCACACCGGTGTGGGTGCTCCGCTGGAACACCACTTCGCCTGGAACCGTCGCAATCAGCTCATCGAGCACCGGCGCGGCGATGACGTCATGCGTTGGCGGTACAACGCCGACGGCACACGCGCGGGAATGACGACTGCCGACGGGTCCGAGATCGGCTACTCCTATACCGACGCCGGGCAGCTCGCCTCGATCGTGCATCCCCGGCTCGGTACCGCCACCTTTGAGTACGACGCCTTCGACCGGATGGTCTCCAGCCGGGCCGGTGCCACCACCCAATCGTGGGTCTACCGCCAAGGTCTGGTCACCGAGCGGCGCATTGGCGGTGCCGGCGGTGAGCGGTCGACCTCCTTCGAATACCACAATGGGCGAATCGGCCGGGTCCATCGCAGCACGGGTGAGACGATCGAGTACGGATTCGATGACGCGAACCAGCTGACCGGAATCACAACATCGAGGTTGACTCCGGAAGGCGTCGACGTGGGGCGCGAGACATTCGAGTACGACCTCGCCGGACGAATGGTGCGCCGCACGAACTCGACCGGCGACTGGGCGAGTTTCGCCTACGACGCGGCAAGCCAGCTCACGAGAATCATCGCGCCGCAGGGAACCAGCAGCTTCGAATATGACGCTGCGGGGCACCGCGTCCGCGAGCTGGCGCCGGACGGATCTGTCACCAGCTTCGACTGGAGCGACGCCGGCTGGCTGCGGGCGATCCGACGGTCATCCGGGGACGCCGAGCGCGTCACCGAGTTACGGGTCGACGGTCTGGGTCTGCTCTCGTCCGTCGACGGCAACCAGCTGCGCTGGGATACCGGCTCGGTCATTCCGGCTCTGGTGGGCATCAACGGCGACGGCGTGCAGGTCACGCCAAGTGGTTTGAGCGGGGTCGGCGGCGAATGGCTCGAGGCCGGCTGGCAATCCGGCCACATCACCCAGGCCACCAGCCCGTGGGCCCCGCAGCAGCATGAGATTCCGGGAATGCCCGAAGGTATCGGCCTCAGCTCCAGCGGTGGATTGAGCATCGATGGGCTGGAGTGGCTGGGGAGTCGCGTCTATGACCCGCGAACCTTCGGTTTCCTCTCGGCCGATACGATGCCGCCGATCCTCGGCTCCGGCTGGGCCGGCAACCCGTATTCGTATGCCGGGAACAATCCGGCGGCGTTCGCCGATCTGCTCGGATTCAGCCCCGTCACCGAGGACCAACTCAAGGCCTACCAGGCCGCTAATCAGAGTTTGCTGAGCCGTGCTGGCGACTGGCTCGCCGACAACTGGGTTGAGCTCGCCGCCGGTGTGGTTATCGTCCTGGCGACCGCGACCATGGGCCCGGCGGGGGCAGCCATCACCAGTGCTCTGATCTCGGCTGGCGCGAACGCGTTGCAGCAAGTCATCAATGGCGAGCCCTTCAGCTGGAAAGAAATGGCGCTTACTGCCGGAACCGGATTCGCTGGTGGATTGCTTGGTCCGTTTGTCGGAAAGCTGGTGCCGGCAAAGGTACCGTTTGGGCAGGTCGGAGCCGATGTTGTGACCGACACTGTGGTGGATGGAACCGGCAATGTCATTTCGCTCGGGATAAATGGCCAGAAAATTAATGGCAGCAGCGTTGTTTCAGCTTACGGGTCTGCGGCATTCTCGTCGGTTACGGTAAATTCTATCGGCCACGGTGTTATGAAGCTCAACGATATGGGGCCGTATGTGTCGACTGCTTCTCCCCTCGGGGGAGACTCGCCCATATCGACAGCAGGTGCTGCCGAGTTTGATATGCACGCGGCGAATACCACCCCGCTGGAGGTCATTACACCCAGCCCCCAGACCACTGTGACCGACGATCTGGTGACGTTGGTCACCGATGACAATCGGACGACATTCCGCAACAGCGATCAGGCCAACCCCTTCCCTGCTTCGATGAGTGACGCGCAGATCGAGTTTGATGCCTCCGACGTCGCTACAGGATCGGCCCCTTGGACGCCGGTCGATGGCGGATTCAACGTGTACGGCACGACTCAGCAGGGGCTCGATATTACCGTGGAGATTCGCGGTGATGAGATTACAGGGGCTTCCGTCCGGTGAGGGGTTTTTGGAGTTTTCCTGGTCTGGTGTGGCTGGTGCGCCAGACCAGGCCGCGAGCGCGAGTGTTCTTGGCGTTGATGCTGGCAGTGGTGTGCTCGTGGGTTGTAGTGGTGATTTCTGCAGACCCGGCTGTGGGGTTCGTTTTCGGTTGGCTTGGTTTCTGCGGCGGTCTTGGTTCCTTTGTGCGCCGGGATGCGAGTATGGGGCCGGTTGCCGGGGGTGTGGTGCTTGGAGGTCTGGGTAGTGCCGTAGTGGTGCCTCAGGGAGCCGAGGCCGTCTGGATTCTAGCGGTTGTGGGCTGGTTCTTGGTGGGCATGAGCGCTGGTAAGGCGGTGCGTGCGATGCGATTGCATCGGTTCCGGGTAGTGGCTCCTGTTGATTCTGGTGCTCATGAGGTGGTGTTGTGTTGGCAGCATCGCAGCAATGGGCGGTGGTTGCGGCTCCGGAATGTGACCGAGCAGATTGTTGATCCTTCCCCTGCTCAGCTGCGTGAGGCTTTTGATCGTATTGATGCTCTAAATGCTTGGGCGGTGAGTGTTACGCGGGGCGCTGATTGTTTGGAGTTGGTGAGTAGTCAGCCGGGCGATGCGGGGCTGTATCTGCGTCATGGTGGACGTTGGGAGACGTTGGTCCCGCTGAAGGGAACGCGAACAGCCGGGCATGGGGCCTGGGATCCTGCTGGCGCATGGTCGACCTTTGAGGCGTTTGCTCGTGGTGGGGCGCAGCCTGTTCCGGTGGTGTTCGCCGCAGGACGTCGGCCTTATCCGAGGTCGGCGTTTCGGGAGCTTGTGCGCGCGGATAGATATCGGCGTCGTGGTTGGGCTGAGACTGCTGCGATGTTGCGAGAGATTGCTGCTTCTTCACAGTCTGTGCCGGTGATGGATGTGCCGGCTTTGGTGTCGTATGGGATGGGGTCGGCTGCTAAGAGTGTTGAAACCACCGAGTATGTCAAGAACTACGAGGTTTATGAGCGTGAGGTACGGATCGAAGGATTGCTTGCTTCATGCTGCGCATTCTTTTTCGCTGCTTTCTTCATTGTGTTGCTGGTTGATTCTGATCGCCCTGTGATGAGTAATGGGAACCTGTTTATCGCATTGATTGGTCTGGGCTGGTTGCTTGTGGGAATCGGGATTGTTGTCGCCTTAGTTATTCGCGCGCAGCGATGGAAGAGATTTCGCCGGTCATCACCTGGGCAACTGCTTGTGAAAATCGCACCGCGCCGCATCTTCCGAATACGGTGGAGGAGGTCTGCTCCGAAAGATGGCTGTGACTATGGCATCGGCTACTGGGGGGAAGTCGTTTCTTCTGAATGCCCAGGCATTGAACCGGGCCAATCTCTTTACATGAGGTGCTACCCGGATTCGGCTCCCGATATTCATCGGCAGGGGCTTTACCGAATGACGCTTTCGGTGGCCTATGGCAGTCGCCGGGGTCGGGCCTGGGCAAGTGGCCAGATCGATGGCCTGTGGTGGCCGGTTACTTTCGAGCGGTCGAAGTCCAGCAATAAAAGTGAGCAGGCGAGGTATTTCCCCTACACTCCTCATCTGACAGAGCGGTGACAGCATATGGCTGATTCGCGCATAGGCTCGTTGCCCTGTGAACGAGGTATCTTCACTTCGATGAGTCAGACGGAGATTGAGTTTGCGGCTTCTGACGTGGCTCCGTGGACGCCGGTCGATGGCGGATTCGACGTGTACGGTGCGACTCAGGAGGGGCTCGAGATCACCGTGGAGATCCGCGGCGATGAGATCACGGGGGCTTATACGCGGTGAAAAAGCTGTGGAGTGTGACCGGGCTTGTCTGGTTGCTGCGCCAGACACGTCCGCGTGTCCGTATTCTGCTGGCGGCGATCGTTGGGGCAGGGCTTGGGCCCGTGGGCAGATCGCTGACCTGTGGTGGCCGGTCACGTTCAGTCGCTCGAAGAGCGTTAACAAGCGTGAGTACGTCCGGTATTACCCCTTCACACCCCAGCTCACGGAACGGTGATGACAGTGGTTGATCCTCGCTCAGGGCTGCTGGCTTTCGAGCCTCGTATCCGCACCCTCGGCTTCCTGAATGCTCCTGCGCAAGAGGTCAGCGCGGCAGTGGACGAACTGTGCGCCGCGTCCGGGCTGGCCGCAACAAGCGATGAGCCGGTGGGCTCGTTGACCGAGGCCGTGGACGCGATGCACGCCA
>NZ_JAVTWX010000089.1:0-7349 GCF_032229645.1 Brooklawnia sp. | reverse complement strand
CGATCGTCGCGCTACCGAGCCGGACGATATCGCCGAGCCGGACAACATCTCGGTCTTTCCCGAACCGCTCGAGGCCGATGACCATGACCCACTCGGTGTCGAGGTCGCCACCCACATCGCGCACGGCGTGGCCGGGATACTGCCGCCACCGCGGGGTGTGAACTCTGGACGAAGGCGCCGTCGTCGTCCGGAGTTGAGCGAGCAGCGATCGGGTTCGGGGCCCGACGACCGCGACCCGCATCCCCTGAAAGACGCGCTGAATCACCTTGTCAGCAGGCGGGGGTGGCAGACCCAACTGGGATTGCGCAGGCTGCTGGAAAGCTGGCCGCAGATCGTCGGACCGGTCAATGCCCAACACGCCCAACCTGTCGGCTTCGAGAACAAGGTGCTCTTTGTGCGGGCCGAATCGACCACCTGGGCGACCGCCCTGCGGCAGATGGCCCCGCAGGTGGTGGCCAGATTGAATGCCGAGTTGGGCGATGGCGCGGTGGTGCGCATAGACGTGCGTGGGCCGGCGGCTCCAAGTTGGTCGCACGGACCCCGTGCGGTGCGCGATGGCCGCGGACCTCGCGACACCTATGGCTGACGCACCGAAGCGCGCAGCCGTAGCCCACCTCCACCTAGACTGATCGCGATGTCGTTCCTGCGCGCATGGTGGAGCCAGCTCACCAGCCTGATCAGCCGGACCCTGCGGGTCTGGTGGCAGGTATTGCCCAAGATCATCATCGCCTGGGTGATCGGCTGGCTGATCTACCGGATCGCATTGACATTGACCGCCCCGATTCAAGAGACGCATCCTTGGCTGACGGTGGTCATCTTCAGCAGCGGGCTGGTGGCCCAGCTTGCGGCCATCATCGTCGCCATCCGGATCGCCGGCGAACCCGCGGGCCTGTGGGAGGCACTCCCAGATGCGGCCGCCCGCATCGGACGTGACGAGCCGCTGGTCAAGGTCGTCAGCCTGGCGCTGCTGCCGTTCGTCGGCGTCTATTCGGTCTTCGGCGGCATCGACGAAGCCACCTATCAGCTCTTCATCCAAGGCGCGCTCGAATCGACCACGCTGCTCAACCCGCAGTCGGCCACCACGGTGCTCGATCCGACCACGGCTCGCCAGCGGTGGATCATCGCCGCAGTCCTGGTCGGCAGCTATCTGATGCGACGCGGTCTGGAGACGGCCGCTGAGCGTACCGGACGCTGGATCTTCGGCCTGGTCGGAGCCCTCGTCGAAGGCTTCTTCTCGGTGGTACTGATCTTCGGCGGGTCCCGGATGCTCGGTGATCTGGGAGTCTGGCTGCGCGACCGGGTCTTCTTCGGTTGGCTGCTGGACGCCCAGGACTGGATCGTGGGTGTGCTGGCGAGGCTGCACCTCTCGATCCCGGCCTTCCTGAGCGCGCTGTGGCATGCCTGGACGCAGTATCTATGGCCGCTGATCAACGACGCCATGCTGGCCCCGCTGCTCTGGCTTGC
This sequence comes from Brooklawnia sp., assembly GCF_032229645.1. Taxonomy (NCBI): domain Bacteria; kingdom Bacillati; phylum Actinomycetota; class Actinomycetes; order Propionibacteriales; family Propionibacteriaceae; genus Brooklawnia; species Brooklawnia sp. The sequence goes on along the minus strand of NZ_JAVTWX010000089.1, from coordinate 5,885 downwards.
TGCGACCGGCCTGGTCTTCGGAACCTATCTGCTGTCGGCAGCCGAGCTTTGGGAGATAGGCGGAGAACGTGGTGTTCACAGCCCGCTGGCACGGCGCAGCCAGCGCCTGGCCCGCCTGGAGAGCCGCGGGCTGACAGCCAGCCAGGGCAGCCGCGCCACCATCTTGGAACTCGTCGAGATCTTCGTCGGCGATCTGGAAGCCCGCATCATCCCGTTCGTCCAGTCGTTGCGCCATGTGCTGCGGGTGGGGCTGCCATTCATGGGCGCGTTCATCCTGCTCTACTCGATAGTGTCGGCGATCCAACCGTTGCTCTTCCTGGGTGTACGCGGCCTGATGGGTGGCAATGTCTTCGGCTTCTGGTTGCGGATGCAGCCACCTCTCGGCCTGCTGAGCGGGATCATCGGCGAGCCACTGCGCATCAGCCTGCTAGCGGTCGCCATGACGATGACGCTGACCCCCAGTCAGCAGCGTCACGACCAGCCGGCATTGGCTCAGCCGGCACCGGCCGGGCGTCGGACGGCGGGTCGCAGGCTGGTTGCCTTCGTGGTGACGCTGGCGTGCATCCTGGCTGCCGGGGCCGTCACCGGGAAATCCGGGGACGAAGCGGACACCGACCTCAAAGAAGCTGCACCGGGCGAGACGATCGAAGTCTTGAAGGGCCAGCCGATGCGGGTGACAGGGCTGGATTCGGGGACCCGGCTGGAGATCTCGGGCGATGAGCAAGAGGGGTTGGTCACCGAGGCGCTCTTCTTGGGCGTGGACCTGGAGATGAGCAGCTTTGCTCGTCCGATCGGTGGGATCGGCTGCCAGCTATATGCGCCGGGCGACGACGGTGAGCTGGTGCTGGTCGACTCACCTGTGCAGGACTCGTTCGTGACCCCCCAGCTCGGATTCACCGAGCGTATCCGGATCGTCTTCGAGCGCCCCGCCGACGGTCTGACCGGTAGTCGGCTGCATTGTGAGCCCACCGGGTTTTACCTGGCCTTCGAGCCGGAGGTCGTCCTCGATCTTGGTATCGACGACGGGTTGCAGGCCGAACTGGCCTCGAAGACCGGACCCATGGTGGTCCCCGACCCTGTCTTCGAGGTGGCGCGATGAGAGGCCGCGGACGAGGATTCTGGTGGTTGCTGGCCTGTCTCACGGTGGCGGTGGCGGTGGGGTTCTGTGCCTGGCTGGCTCGGGACCTCTACCTCAAGCCACGCGTGCTGGAGCCGGGTGAGCCCTATACCGACCCGCTCGGCGTCAGCTATACCGTGCTCGGCCGCGAACTGCTGGACAGGCTTCCCGATGGCCCCGACGACACGATCCAATCGGTGCCGGGCGCGGTCTTCGTGAGCTATGCCATCGCGGTCGACAACTACGTTTACGTGGAGGACAGCGACATTTCCACGGTCTGCAGCTTCGAACTCGTCTCGGCCTCGGGAGAGGCCTGGGAAGCCGAGTGGAACGATGATCCGTCGCACGATCGCATCTGCCGCACCGATCCTGACGAGATCACGCCTAGCCAGCAGGTGGTGCTGAGCTTCCAAGTGCCCGAGCAGATGCTCGATCAGATCGTCGGACTGGTCTGTGATTCGGTGCCGGGCAAGCAGTTCCCGGTCATCTCCGAACCCCGGTGAGCTCGTCCAATCTGGCTGGACGACGGTTCAGCGCGCTACGTGCCGCAACGGCAGCTGTACCCGATACCCATCGGCGGCCGCATTCCAGGTCTTCGAGGTGTCCTCGTCGTTCTTGACGTTGTTCTCCTCGGTGAACTGCAGCCGCCAGAACAGAATCGTGGCGGTGTCGGCATCCAGGGCCTCGATGGGCAGGGAATACCGCACCACGCAGGGCACTGCCGGGACCCCCGGCGAAAGCACCTCGCGCGTCCTACCGAAGTTCAGTCCGTCGTCCACACCGATGGTCACCATCGTGTCGCTCGACAGCAATGCCTCACCATTCAGCCGGACCCCGGCGAACGAATTGCGACCGATGGCGTAGTGGACCGACCCTTCCGAATGCTCGGAGGTCAGTCGGCAGGTGGCGGCCGCCTCGATCTGCGTCTGTTCACCGAGGTCGTAGCTGATCGCATTCAGCACCGTCAGCTCAACCGGGCCCAGGTCGAGCGGCTCGCCTGTGTGGCGGTCGACCATCACCTGGCGCACGCTGAAACCGCCCCCGGCCCAGATGCCGCCGGCAATGACCATCGATACGGCGATCACGATGATCAGCGCCTTGGCCGCGGTCGGCAGCCGGAATCGCGCCTGTCTGGCAGGCATCGGCACACCGGACGGTTGCTGGTCGGGCGACGGCGGAGCCCAAGACTGTCGAGGTTGCTCGGGGTGCTCGGGTCTGGGCAACTCCTCGTCCGGCCAGATCGCGCGCCGTGGACCCTGACTCATGCCAGCCAGTTTAGGAGATCCTGGGCCCCCACCACCGCGCACACCGACGAACCGCCACAGGCGTTCTGAGGGGCCCGACCCCGATATGGGACCGCCTCGACGGGCTCGCGGGGCGTTCACGAGGCCTTGGCGGGCCCGACAGGGGTAGTTCTGGGGAGCCGAGATGGTCACCAGCTGAGATCTATAGGGCACAGATGGTAGGATTCTGTAGTTGGGACGGGTCGCCTTTGAGGCCTGTGGGCCCGATCGCCCACCGCAGTACAGCGCGGTTCCGAGAGCTACGAAGGAGCTTCTGTCGGTGAGTGATCTGGCGAATAGTGCTGTGCCCGACGATATCGACTTCGGTCCCGAACTCGAAATCAGCGACGGTGCCGAGAATGCCCGGGTCAAAGGCGAGTACGGTGCCGCAGAGATCCAGGTGCTCGAAGGTCTTGAGGCCGTGCGCATGCGCCCCGGCATGTACATCGGGTCGACCGGCGAACGCGGCCTGCATCACTTGGTTTACGAAATCGTCGACAACGCGGTTGACGAAGCCCTGGCCGGCTACTGCGACCAGATCAGCGTGGAGCTTCTCGACGGCGGCGGTTGCCGGGTGATCGATAACGGCCGCGGCATCCCGGTCGCGCTGCACCCCACCGAGGGCGTCTCCAGCCTGACGCTGGTGCTGACCGTGCTGCATGCCGGCGGCAAGTTCGGCAACGGCGGCTACAAGGTGTCCGGCGGTCTGCACGGTGTCGGCAGTTCCGTGGTCAACGCGTTGTCCGGACGGATGATCGCCGAGGTCTACCGCGATGGCTACCACTGGCGGCAGAGCTTCACCCTGGGCACCCCGGACGCGGTCGTCGAGCGGCTGGAGGCAACCACCGAGACCGGCACCACGATCACCTTCTTCCCCAGCTCCGAGATCTTCGAGACGACGAGCTTCAACTACGAGACACTGGCGACCCGGTTCCGCGAGATGGCCTTCCTCAACAAGGGCCTCAACATTCGGATCACCGATCTGCGTAAGAACCATGTGGACGAAGACGGCAACCCGCTGAACGACGAGTTCAAATTCGATCATGGCCTGGTCGACTACGTGCAATATCTGAACAGCTCCCGCGATGAGCTGACCAGCATCATCGACGTCGAGGCGCACTCGAGCGATTTGGGCATGGGCCTGGAACTGGCCATGCAGTGGAACACCGGCTACAGCAACTCGCTGCACACCTTCGCCAACACCATCAACACTCACGAAGGCGGCACCCACGAAGAGGGCCTGCGCGCTGCGCTGACCACCACCGTCAACAAGTGGGGTGAGAGCTGGGGTCTGATCCGCAAGAAGGAAGACCGGGTCGGCAACGAGGACATCCGTGAAGGCCTGACCGCGATCTTGTCGGTGAAGATGGCCGAGCCTCAGTTCGAGGGCCAGACCAAGACGAAGCTCGGCAACACCGAGGCGCGTGGTTTCGTCCAGCGGGTGGTCAACGACCGGCTGGGCGACTGGATGGAGCGCAATCCTGCCGAGGGCAAGGAGATCGTCCGCAAGGCGATCTCGGCGGCCACCGCGCGGGTGGCGGCGCGCAAGGCCCGCGAGGCTGCCCGAAGTCGCAAGGGGCTGCTCGGCGGTGGCGGGTTGCCCGGCAAGCTGTCGGACTGCTCGTCCAACAACCCCGAAGAATGTGAGGTCTTCATCGTCGAGGGTGACTCGGCGGGCGGCTCCGCCAAGGGCGGACGCAACCCGCGCATCCAGGCGATCTTGCCCCTGCGCGGCAAGATCTTGAATGTCGAGAAGGCTCGCATCGACCGCATCTGGGCTAATAGGGAGGTCGAGGCGATCATCAACGCGCTCGGCACCGGCGTCCACGACGACTTCGACATCAACAAATTGCGCTACCACAAGATCGTGCTGATGGCCGATGCCGATGTCGATGGCTCGCATATCCGCACCTTGTTGCTGACCCTGCTCTTCAGGTTCATGAAGCCGCTGATCGACGAGGGTCACGTCTATCTTGCCCAGCCCCCGCTGTTCAGGTTGCGCTGGACCAACGCCCCGCACGAACTGGCCTATAACGACAACGAACGCGATGCACTACGTGATGCCGGTAAGGCCGCCGGCAAGAAACTGCCGAACATCAACCCCATCCAGCGATACAAGGGTCTGGGTGAGATGGACGCCTCCGACCTGTGGGAAACGACCATGGATCCCGATGGCCGGGTTTTGTTGCAGGTGACGTTGGATGATGCTGCGCGCGCCGACCAGATGTTCTCCATCCTGATGGGCGAAGACGTCGAAGAGCGCCGGTCCTTCATCCAACGCAACGCCAAAGACGTCCGTTTCCTCGACATCTGACAAGGACTGACACCAAGTGAGCGAAACTCCGCAGGGTCCGAACGGGCCCGATGATCCCGGCGAGAACCTGGACGACGAGATTCTCGGCGGTGGCGTCGAGGGTCGTACCGGCGGCAATCCCGTGAGCGAGCAGGACGCGGCGGGCGAGGCCGAAGGCACGATCACCGAGCCGCGCAAGGGCATTGTCGAGCAGGTCGATCTGCAGACAGAGATCCAGAACTCCTATCTCGAATATGCGATGAGCGTCATCGTCGGGCGTGCGTTGCCGGACGTGCGTGACGGCCTGAAGCCGGTACACCGCCGGGTGATCTACGCGATGTACGACGGCGGCTATCGTCCCGACCGCGGCTGGAACAAGTGCTCGCGCGTCGTCGGCGAGGTCATGGGCCTGTATCACCCACACGGCGACTCCGCCATCTACGACACCTTGGTGCGGCTCGCTCAGCCGTGGGTGATGCGTGCGCCACTGGTCTCGGGCCAAGGCAACTTCGGCTCGCCCGGCAACGATCCCGCGGCGGCCATGCGGTACACCGAGTGCAAGATGGCACCGCTGGCCATGGAGATGGTCCGCGATATCGGCGAGAACACCGTCGATTTCCAGGACAACTACGACGGACGCGAGCAGGAGCCGACCGTGCTGCCGGCTCGCTTCCCGAACCTGCTGGTGAACGGGTCGTCGGGTATCGCGGTGGGCATGGCCACGAATATCCCCACGCACAATCTGCGCGAGGTCAACGAGGCCGTGCAGTGGTCGCTGGAGCACCCGGAGGCTCGCCCCGAGGAGCTGCTTGAAGCGGCGATGGCGTGTATCAAGGGCCCCGACTTTCCCACCGGCGCGCTGATCGTCGGGCGTCAGGGCATCGAGGATGCTTACCGCACCGGCCGCGGCTCGGTGACGATGCGCGCGGTGATCAATGTCGAGGAAGACTCGAAGGGTCGTACCTCACTGGTGGTCACCGAGCTGCCGTATATGTGCAACCCGGACAACCTGGCCCAGAAGATCGCCGACCTGGTCAACAACGGCCGGCTGACCGGCATCGCCGACATCCGCGACGACACCTCGGCCCGCACCGGGCAGCGACTGGTCATCGTGTTGAAGCGCGACGCTCAACCCCGCGTGGTGATGAACAACCTGTACAAGCACACCCAGCTGCAGGACACCTTCGGCTGC
>NZ_JAVTWX010000088.1:32644-47874 GCF_032229645.1 Brooklawnia sp. | reverse complement strand
GTTCAGCTTCGCCAGGAAGGCATCGTCATCAAATCCGGCTAGGTCGATGTCTTGGCCGGTCCATGCTGACAGTTGCATGGCATTGGCCAAGCGGACGCTGGTGAGGCCTTCGGCCGCAGGAGCGATCAGCGGCGTGCCATCAAGAATGTGCTGGCCGAAGTTGTCGAGGAGCAGAGAATGCTGCTCGCCCCAAGCGCTGGTGTATTCGCGGGTCTCGCTGGTGAAGAAGACCGACCGATCAAAGGCCCCGGACGGCACCAGGGCGGCGTCCTCGTCGCTGATGCCGCGAGCGATCTCGCGCTCGTCGTCGGCGAACCGGTGGATCGTCATCGTCCGACTGTCCTCGACGAGTACCCGGGCCCTGTCAAAGCTCAGCTCCAGTCGGTCGGTACCGACCAGATCATTCGTGCTGGTCACGAAGACCCCGTTCGCGCCACCCGGGAACTCCAGCAGTGCGCTGACCTCGTCCTCGACCGGGATGTCGCGGCGAAAACCGAACTGTAGCCGCGCGAAGCACCGCTGGGGCGCGCCGCATAGCCACTGCCACAGGTCGAGCTGGTGAGGCGCCTGGTTGACCAGGACGCCGCCGCCCTCGCCTCCCCAACTCGCCCGCCACGCGGACGATCTGTAATAGGCATCCGGACGCCACCAGTGGGTCAGCTGCCAGGAGGTGCGCCGCAACGCGCCGAACTCGCCGGAATCGATGAGCGCTTTCAAGTCTGCGAACAGCGGATTCGCGCGCTGATTGAACATCATCGCCAAGGTGGTCTCAGGATGAGCCGCAGCCACGTCCAGCAGCCGGGTTACCTGCTTGCCGTAGATCCCGGCCGGCTTCTCCAAGAGAACGTGGACGCCTCGTTCCAGCGCCTCGCCAGCCAGCCGCGGATGCTCGAAATGCGGAGCCGTGATGACTACGGCGTCGACCTTTCCGGAATCGAGCATCTCGATGTAGTCGGTGAACAGTGGCACCTCCATCTGGGCCGCGAACGCGGTGTGCGCATCCCTGGAGGCGCTGCGGGGATTGGAGCTGCACAGCGCACTCAGCTTCAGCGCGGGCGCGCGCCGGGTCGATACCAATGTCGCATAGAGCCGGCCCTGGGAGCCGACTCCGACGACTCCCAGCCGAACCTGGTCGGTCACGTCATTCTCCTCATGAATAGGGGATTCCGGCCGCATCAAGCAGCCAAGTCAGAGCTTCGTGTGCGCGGATCCAGGCGTCGGTGCCACTGAAGCCGCCGAATGTCTCCTGCCGCGCCAGATGCGGCTCGATGGATAAGAAGCCGTCGTAGCCGTCGTTTCGTAGCGCCGCAAGCAATTCGGGCCACTGCCCGTCGCCGTCGCCCGCCACGCAGATCGTCCCGTCGGACAGCTGAGCGTCCTTGACATGCAGATAGGCGATGGCGTCGCGCAGCAGGGGATAGGCCTGCGAATATGGCCGTATCCTGCCCTGGACGTAATTGGCCGGATCGAGAATCAGGCCGAACGCGCGTTGCGGCAGATTGACCACCAACTCCGCGCACCGCTGCGGCGTCGCGGCCCAGACATCGGCCTCGTTCTCATGCAGATAGCGGATTGCAGCATCGTCCATGATGCTGACCATCATGCCGAGCCGGTCGATCACCTCGTTACGGCACGCATCGGGGTCATCGCGCTCATCCATGAAAAATGAGAAGCCCCGCAAATCTGAGGTCTCCAGATACCAGGCGATATCGGCGGCCCGGCGGGCGCGGTCGAGATGGGCCTCAAAGTCATCAGCCAGTCTGATCTTGCCCAAATCGGTGCCTAGTGCGCTGACGGCAATGCCGCTGTCGTCCAGCATCTGCTTGATGCGATGCACCTGGGGATTACTCAGGTCACAGACCCGGATGCCCCAGGCGCTACGCAACTCGATGAACCGGATGTCTCGTCCGCTCAAGAAGTCGAGTTGAGCGGCGAAGTCGCCGGTCACCTCATCGGCGAAGCCGCTGATGGTCCACAACGCGGATCAGGCGTGCTTTGGCTCGGGTCCAAAGATGAAGTGACGCCCGCTGATGCCGATCGTCGGGCTGACGCGGACGAAGATCGTCTTCACGGTGGGGATCCACGGCAGCAGTGGTGCCTTGCGGGCGCGTGCCAACTCGTCCTCATCACAGATGCGCTCGGCGACGCCCTTGATCATGACACTCCAGCCGCCCTCGTCGGTCCAGCCGTCGACCTCGAAGACCACATTGTTGTTCGTGGCCAGGTGATGCATTTTGCTGCCCTCAGCCGAGCGGAAGATGACCGATTCGCCATCGACGTAGTAGTTGATCGGGAAGATCTCGGGGACATCGTTGGTGCTTACGCCGAGCCGCCCCACCTCCTGCGAAGCGAGGTACCCCCAGCAGGTCTCTTCCGGAATGATGGTCACCGGGCCGTTAGTGTCAGACATGCCTCCATTCAACCGCACGTGCGCCTGCCTGTCACCGAGAATCCCGGGGGAGGTGTTCGCTAGAGGGATAACCGGCACTGCCGACGGCTCGCGAGGTCGCGGACCCGGCTTGCATGGGCATCCCGATAGGCTGATCGGGTGACCCGGATCATCGCTGGCTCGGCCCGCGGCAACCCGTTGAAGGTTCCGCCGGGTGAACGCACGCGCCCAACCACAGACCGGGTGCGGGAGGCGTTCTTCTCTGCGTTGGCCACCTGGGCGGGCGGTATCGGGGGTGCGGCGGACGACCAGCTGGCAGGTATTCGATTGCTCGATCTCTATGCCGGGTCGGGGGCCATCGGTCTGGAGGCCGCCAGCCGTGGAGCTCGCGAGGTCGTACTCGTCGACAGCTATCGTCGCGCAGCCGAGACCATCAAGCGCAATGCCGCGACTGCGAGGCTGACCGGCCGGGTCAGGGTGCAGGTGTCGGACGCGGCGAGTTTTCTGGCCGAGTCTCCTGCCGAGCCGTTCGACGTGATCTGGCTCGATCCGCCCTATGCAGTCTCGAACGACGAGGTCGATGCTGTGCTGTCGCGCCTGGCGACCGGTTGGCTGGCACCCGATGGCCTGGCCGTGGTGGAGCGCTCCAGTCGCGACCCAGGCCCTGAATGGCCCGTCGAACTGGCCGAACAATGGTCGCGGCGCTACGGTGAAACCGAACTGCATTTTGCAAGCCCCTCGACCCCCTCTGCTGAGGAGGACCAATGACCAGCAACCACTGTGATGCGGTGCGGGCGGTATGCCCCGGGTCGTTCGACCCGATCACCAGAGGGCACCTGGACATCATCGTGCGTGCGGCCAGCGTCTTCTCCGAGGTGATCGTCGCGGTGGGACGCAATACCACGAAGAACTACATGTTCGACGTGCACGAGCGGCTCGGGTTGGTGACCGACGCCGTATCCGAGATGGCCAATGTGCGGGTTGCGCTCATCGACGGTCTGCTGGTCGATTTCTGTGCTGCGCAAGGGGCGAAGGTCATCGTCAAGGGTGTTCGTTTCGGCTCCGACTTCGACTATGAACTGCAGATGTCGCAGCTCAACCGTCAGCTTTCGGGCATTGAGACGGCGCTGCTGCCGGCTGGTCGCGAATTCGGGACGATTTCCAGCTCGATGCTGCGTGAGGTGGCTCACAACGGCGCGGATATCAGCGCTTTCGTGACCGATGCCGTGAACCGGGCGGTGCTCGCCAAGGTAGGCCGCTGAACTCGATTCAGGTGGCGCTATAGGCTGGCCGGGTGAACGAGCACCAGACCCTTGATCTGCGGTCCCCGTGGGTCATCAGTATCCACGAACTGGTCCGCCGCCCAGGCGAACTCAAAGAGTTTCGGCGTGAGATTCCTGCTCCGGCGGGCGTGAGCGTGGAGCTGGTAGGTGTCCTTGAAGGCAGCCCCATAGATGTGGACCTGCGGCTGGAGTCGGTGAGCGAGGGTGTGTTGGCCACCGGCACGCTCAGCGCCGAGTTCGTCGGAGAATGCTCGCGTTGCTTGGGCGCGGTTCGCGAAGATCGCGATTTCGACCTTCAGGAGCTCTACTACTACCCGGGACACGATGCCGAAGAAGACGCGCTCTTCGTGGTCGATGAGCACATCGATCTCGATCCTCCGATGCGCGATGCGATCGTCCTCGAGCTGCCGTTCTCGCCGCTGTGCCGTGAGGACTGTCTGGGCCTTTGCCCAGTCTGCGGCTTCAACCTGAACGACGATCCCGATCACGATCACGGCGAGCAGATCGACCCCCGCTGGGCGGGACTGCAGAGCTTCCAGTCGGAGGATGCATCCGAGAAGTCTTGAGCGTCGGCTAGGCGTCGCTCCCGCACACGTCGCGTCAGAAGAACTCCCGTCTTGACCCGGCCTGGATAGATCAACGCCCGCGGCCACTCCACCTATGCTTGGAGCATGACGACGTGCACTCCGACCCGGCGATCAGTCGAGTTGCGTGCGTTGATTGACGAGCATCGCAGTGAAATTGAAGCGGTGCTGTGTGCCAACCGAGTTGCGGGTGTCAGAGTGTTTGGCTCGGTTGCCCGTGGGGACGCTGATGAGAACAGTGATATCGATTTGCTGTTTGCCCGCCCAAATGGCATGGGGCTGATGGCGATGAGCAGGCTCGAACGTGAGCTCTCCGAGATCTTGGGTGTCGGTGTCGACCTGGTGCCTGAGACAGCACTGCTTGAGACGGTGCGTCCGAGCGTCTATGCAGATGCGAGGCCGCTATGAGCGGCCGAACAGACTCCGAACGCATCTCGGTTGCGTTGGAACACCTTGATGCGCTGCACCGGCATCTGTCGCGAGGCGATTTGAGTGATGAGGTCATCGCGGACGCGGTGAGTATGAGGCTGTCGGCTGCCATCACTGCAGTGCACGATGGCGACCCAGCGTTGGGGCAGCGATTGTTCCGGAGTGAGTGGACGGACATCTGGGGCATGCGCAACCGGCTCTCCCACGGATACGTGACGACCGATCCAGCGATCTTGGTAGACACCATCGCGTACGATCTGCCTGCTTTCGAAAAGGCGCTAAGAGGCGAACTTGCCAGGTTGCAGGGGTAGTCGCTGGCGGCAGCCCCGGGCGTGGCCTCCGAAGCCCGGTACAGGGTTGCTTGATACGTATTGATTGTCGGACCGAACCGGGCTCACAGCGTTCAGCTATAGAGGTCTTGGCAGAGTCGCTTGTTTGCGGCCCCGCGCCTAAAACCGCTCGGAACTACGCGTCATCGCCCCCGGCCGGATGATTCATAGTCTGATTGAGCCCTCCCGTGAGAAAAGTGTGACCCTCGGATCTGATCGGGGCATTCGGGGTCGGCTGATGCGGGTCGGCCGCTCACCATGAATAGATGGTGGACGCTGCGCCTGTGGGGCAGGTCAATCGGCGAAACTTGGCGGAGCTGGTGGAGCTTCGCGACGTGTGCGCTGGCGCGAGCGTCGAACCGGTTGATCGACCAACCGTTCGTTTTGCGAATGCCTTGGCCCACGGGGTAAAGTGTGCAGGCGTGCGTCCTCACGGATGGCACCAAGACTTCGCCCACGATGGGCAGCCTCCGGCAGCGGAGGCACAACGATTGAAGGAGAAATACCGTGGCTGTTCCGAAGCGGAAGATGTCCCGCAGCAACACGCGGTCTCGTCGGTCCCAGTGGAAAGCGGCTGCGGTGCAGACCGTGACCTGCGCGAACCCGGCGTGCCGTGCGCAGCACCTGCCGCACACCGCCTGCCCGTCGTGCGGCCAGTACGGCCCGCGTGGCGAGCGCCGTCAGGTCCTTGAGGGCTGACCTGCGCAGTGCGCGCCGATAGAGGCGGCAGCGCCGCGTCGCTGTCATTCTTGTCGCTGATCGAGGAGCTTGGTGTCCGATTGGACGCCGGTCTCCTCGATCTTGCGTTGACTCACCGCTCATATGCCTATGAGCACGGTCAGATCCCGAACAACGAGCGCCTGGAGTTCCTCGGTGATTCGGTGCTCGGGGTCATCGTGACGCAATACCTTTACTGCAGCTTCCCCGACTACGCCGAGGGCCAACTGGCGAAGCTACGTGCCAGCGTGGTCAGCGCGGTCAGCCTCGCCGAGGTTGCCCGCGAGTTGAAAATCGGCCCGATGATCAAGCTCGGCAAGGGTGAGCTCAGCACAGGTGGGGCAAACAAGGGTTCGATCCTGGCTGACACCACCGAAGCCCTGATCGGGGCGGTCTTCCTTTCCGGCGGACGCGAGGCGGCCGAGACGCTCGTCCATCACATCTTCGATCCGCTGGTCGATCACGCCGCCACCCTCGGCGCAGGTCTTGACTGGAAGACTTCGCTGCAAGAGACGGCAGCCGCGATCGGGCTCGGACCGACGGTCTTCGACATCGAAGAGTCCGGCCCCGACCACGACAAGCGATTTGTTGCCTGGGCTGTCTTCGGTGGCCGCAGGTTCGGGCCTGGAAAGGGCCGCAACAAGAAGCACGCGGAGCAGGAGGCCGCCGCCGTCGCCTATCAGGTGTTGGCAGCCGAGCAGATCGCCGGTCAACCCGCAGGCGGCGATGCCTGAGCTGCCCGAAGTCGAAGTGGTTCGCGCCGGACTCGCTTCGACGATCACCGGCCGCACGATATCCGCGGTGCAGGTTCTGCACCCCAGACCGGTTCGCTACCACCCGCTTGGCCCGGACGCCTTCGCGTCCGACCTCGCCGGTCGCCGCGTCGGCACTCCCAAGCGCCGCGGCAAGTACCTCTGGCTGCCCCTGGACGGTGTGGATGCCCTGCTGGTCCATCTCGGTATGAGCGGCCAGTTTCGTATCGATGATCCGGATGCTGCGCTGTTGCCCAACACCAGGGTGCTCGTCGACTTCGCCGATGGCGGTTGCCAGCTGCGATTCATCGATCAGCGGATGTTCGGCGGTCTGCAACTGGCGCCGGGTGGCGCTGAGCTTCCGCAGCAGATCGCGCACATCGCGCGTGACCCTTTCGACGAGGCCTTCGATCCGCGCAAGGTCGCCAGAACGATGAGATCGCGCCGCAGCACCGTCAAACGAGCACTGCTCGATCAGTCGCTGGTCAGCGGCATCGGCAATATCTACGCGGACGAGTCGCTGTGGCGCGCCCGGCTGCACTTCGATCGTCCGACCGGGGGGCTCAGCCAGGCCAAGGCCGTCGAACTGCTGGATTCTGCGAGAACGGTCATGGCCGAGGCCCTCGATCAGGGCGGTACCAGTTTCGACGCTCTCTATGTTCACGTGAACGGAAACTCGGGCTATTTCGGACGCAGCCTGCATGTCTACGGACAGGCCGGCCGGCCTTGCGATCGATGCGGAGCGATCATCGTCCGCGAACCCTTCATGAACCGGTCCAGCTATCGTTGCCCGCGCTGTCAGAGGCGACCATCGATACCGGCCGATCAACACGCACGATAGGTTGTCTGCTTATGAGCGAAGAACCCCGACCCGCCAGGGGACGCCTGCTGGCCGTACTGGTCCAATTCATCAAGTTCGGCCTGGTCGGCGGCTCCGGTGTGCTGGTGAACCTGATCGTCACCTACATCATGACTCAGGTGAATGGTGGGGTCGGCAACGACAACAACATCATCTTCCAGCTACCTGGACGCTTCGCGTTCCGATTCACCATCCTGGTGTGGATCGTTGCCTTCCTGATCGCCAACTTCTGGAACTTCCAGCTCAACCGCTCGTGGACATTCAAACGCGCCAAGACACGGGGCTGGTGGGCCGAATTCTGGCCGTTCTTCTTTGTCGGCGCGATCGCCGCTTTGATCGGCGCGCTCATCAAAGTTGCGCTGACGAATCCCACTTCGCCGGTCTATCTGCCCAGCCCGATGTTCAACGATCATGAGGGCCTGCGTGCTCGCGCCTACTGGGCGCAGTTGATCACCATCGTGCTCACCATGCCTGTGAACTACCTGGTCAACAAGGTCTGGACCTTCCGGGCGGTGAAAGACACCAGGACCAAATCCGGTGTGCAGGTGGCGCCATCGGCACCCGTGGAGCCCTCGGGATCCGAGGTCGTGTGAGGTGTACCTCAAGAGCCTGACTCTGAAGGGATTCAAGTCGTTCGCCTCGGCGACGACTCTCAACTTCGAGCCCGGCATCACCGCCATCGTCGGCCCCAATGGATCGGGCAAGTCGAACGTGGTGGACGCCCTGGCCTGGGTCATGGGTGAGCAGGGCGCCAAGTCTCTGCGGGGCGCCAAGATGGAAGACGTCATCTTCGCCGGCACCTCCGGGCGCGCGCCGCTGGGCCGCGCTGAGGTCTCGCTGACGATCGACAATACCGACGGTCTGCTGCCGATCGAGTACACCGAGGTCACCATCAGCCGCACACTGTTTCGCAGTGGTGGCTCCGAATACGCCATCAACGGCCAAGCCGTGCGGTTGTTGGATGTTCAGGAGCTGCTCAGCGATACCGGTATGGGGCGCGAGATGCATGTCATCGTCGGGCAAGGCCAACTCGACCAGATTCTGCAGGCCACCCCGGAGGCCAGACGCGGCTTCATCGAAGAGGCGGCCGGGGTGCTGAAGCACCGCCGCCGCAAGGACAAGGCCGTCCGTAAACTCGAATCGACCCAGGCCAACCTGGCCAGGCTCACCGATCTGATCGCCGAGATCCGGCGCCAACTCAAGCCTCTGGGACGCCAGGCCGCCGTTGCCCGCAAGGCCGCCACCGTGCAGGCAGAGCTCCGGGATGCCAAGGCCCGGCTGCTCGCGGACGATCTCACTCAGGCGCGACTCGCCCTGGCATCCGACCATGCTGCCGAACTCGAATTGCGGACCCGTAAACAGGGCGCCGAGGCCGAACTCGCCGCTGCCCGGGAGGCCGAACAGGCCGCCGAGCGGACCCTGGACGAGCTGAAACCCACACTCGCCGGCGCGCAGGAGGACTGGTATGCGCTGGCTGCACTGGCCGAGCGGGTTACCAGCACCCAGCAGGTCGCCGCAGAACGGATGCGGCACGCCGACGCTCAACCTGCCGGTACCTCCGGTCGCGATCCCGAGGCGCTCGAATCGGAGGCCGCCAAGATTCGCGAAGAGGAAGCCGTGCTCGCGGAGCAGGTGGCGCACGCCGAGCAGGCGCTGGTAGGCGCCGCCGCCCGACGCAAGGAGGCCGAGGAGGCGGAGACATCAGCGGCCCGCAGCTATACAGCCCAACTGCGCGCCGTGGCCGATCGCAGGGAGGGATTGGCAAGGCTCACCGGTCAAGCGAGTTCCCTGCAGTCGCGCCTTCAGGCGTCCGGCGAAGAAGAAGCCAGGCTTCGGGCTCGACTCGCCGAGGCGCTCGCGCGAGCGGAGGACGCCGAACGCCAGTACAAGTTGCTTGAGATGCGGTTGGGCGGAGTGGGCGACGGCGAACTTGACCTCGACGAACGCTTTGAATCGGCGCTGGCTGCCCAAACGGTGATCGCCGATGAGATCTGGGGATTGCGTGAGCGCGACCAGGACGCCGAGAGACGATGTGCCACGCTGGCGGCCAGGATCGACGCGCTCAAGATGGGCCTGCAGCGCCGCGATGCATCCGGTGCGCTGCTCGCGGGAGCGCCGACCGATGGTCTGCTCGGATCGCTTGCGGGCATGGTCAGCGTCGAAGCGGCCTGGCAGTCGGCGATCGCGGCCGCGCTGGGGGCGGCCACCGAAGCAGTGGTGGTGGCTGACCTGGCCACCGCGCTTGAGGCGTTCGAACGGCTGAAGGACGAAGATCTCGGACGAGCCGGCATGCTTGTGTCCGGCTCCGACGAAACTGGCACCGGACAATGGCCGGAGCTGCCGTCCGGGGCGTCGTGGGGGATCGATGCCATCCACGCGGATCCGCGGATCTTTCCCGGGCTACGCCGGTTGCTCGATAAGGTCGCGTTGGTCGACGACCTGCAGACGGCCCAGCGGCTGGTGGCTCAGCTGCCGCAGGTGCAGGCGGTGACCGCTGATGGCGATCTGGTCTCGTCCTGGTTCGCCAGCGGTGGCTCCAGCGCGCAGCCCTCGGTGATCGAGGTGCAGGCGAGCATCGACGAGGCGCAGGCCCTGCTTGACCAGGCCCGCCACGAGACCGAGCAGATCCGCTTCGAGCTGGCAGCAGCCGACCAGCGCCTGAGACAAGCCGAGCGGCAGACCGCTGTCGCGTCCGAGCGGCTGAACGAATCGGACGCCCAGATGTCAGCGCTGACCGAACAGCTGAGCACCCTGGGGCAGAACGGACGCGCTGCCCGCGCAGAGGCCGCCAGACTGCGCGCGGCCATCGAACAGGCCGGACGCAACCAGGCCGGCAACCGCGAGAAGCTCGCCGAACTTGAGGAGCGACTGGTCGCAGCCGGCTCCGAGACCGAACTGGCCGAGCCGGACGCTGCCGCGCGCGACCGGTTGGCGATCGTCGCCCGAGAGGCCCGCGAAGCGGAGATGGACGCGAGATTGGCGTTGCGCACCGCCGAAGAACGCGGCCGGTCGCTGGCCGGGCGCGCGGACTCCCTGCAACGTGCCGCACACGGCGAACGCCTGGAGAGGCAGAAAGCCCAGGCCAGAGCGGACCAACTGCGCCGAGAGGCGGCGGCCGCAACCGCCGTCTTCCGTGCTGCGCAATGGCTGGCGGCTCGTGCCGAGGACGCCAAGGCTGCGGCCAGCGCAGCACGGCAGGCAGCTGAGCAGACCCGCCAGCAGGCCGAGGCGGCGCTCGGCCATCACCGTGCCGATGTCCGGGCGAAAGCAGCTCGGCTTGAGACGCTGGTCGAAGGCGAGCATCGCGATCAGATGGCCCGCATCGAGCTCACCATGCAAGTCGAACGCCTCGCCGAGCGCGCCCTGACCGAGCTCGGTCTCGAACCGGATGTGCTCGTCGACGAATACGGTCCTGACCGGCTGATCCCGGTGCTGGTCAACCCCGACGGCGGCGCCGTCGATCCCGATGACGGCGAGGCCCCCGAGCCGGTGCCCTACGTGAGGGCCAAGCAGGAAGCCCGGCTGCGGGCCGCACAACGCAATCTGGATGCGCTGGGCAAGGTCAACCCGCTGGCGCTCGAAGAGTTCGATGCGATGAATGAACGGCATCAATTCCTCGCCGAACAGCTCGACGACCTCAAGCGGACCCGCAAAGACCTGCTCGGCATCATCGATCAGGTCGACAAACGCGTCCAAGAGGTATTCGCCGCAGCCTATGAGGATGTCGCCACGACCTTCTCCGCGGTCTTCGGCAGGCTCTTCCCGGGAGGCGAGGGGCGGCTGGTGCTCACCGACCCATCCGACATGCTGACGACGGGTATCGAGGTTGAGGCCCGGCCTGCCGGTAAGAAGGTGCGGCGGCTGTCACTGCTGTCGGGCGGCGAGCGTTCGCTGGTGGCGGTCGGATTCTTGATCAGCCTGTTCATCGCGCGCCCGAGCCCCTTTTACATTCTCGACGAGGTCGAGGCCGCATTGGACGACATCAATCTCGGCCGGCTGCTGGCCATCTATGAGGAACTCAGGGAGAACTCGCAACTGCTGGTGATCACCCACCACAAACGCACCATGGAGATCGCGGACGCGCTCTACGGCGTGACGATGCGCGGTGACGGGGTCTCCACGGTGATCTCGCAACGCCTCAGCGACCGTTGACACCGCACAGTTCCTGTGAGATCGGACCGAACAACTCCTTCCTGCGGCGTGGCGCCTGCGCTTTTCCGCGCCGACTGGCCGAGACTGAGAACGGACCTTCCTCTTCCCAGTTCCGGAGGCTCAGAATGGCAGTTTTCTTCGTTGCGGCGCTTCTTGTCGTCGTCTTCGGCCTGGCCGTCCTCTTGCTGGTGGCCGCCGAGGCCGCAGGACGAGCCGGGGGAGACCAGACTCAGTTGGCTGCCAGACTGCGCAGGGCCGTGCGTCATCTCAACGGCGAGGCCGATCCACCGGCAGCGATCGCGGAAACGCTGATCGTCAAAGACACTCCCGAAGTCGCGCCCGGACCAGAGAAAGCGGCAGTGACCGCCGAAGCGGTGCAGAATGCGGCCGATGAGGCGAAGGCGGATTGGGACACAGGCGTGGCCGAGCGCGTCCCTGGAAATAGCGATGTCGATGACACCGATGACGCTCGGCAGGACGGTGAGCACCTCGCTGCCTGATCAGCAGGCAGCGCCGTCGTCCGATTGGTGGCACTCGATAGGGCTGTGGGCCCACCCGGTAGTCTGACGGCGTGGAATGGATTCCTTGGACAGTCATTATCGGCCTTCTTCTGGTGGTCGGGGTCGCCTATTTGTCGATCGTTGTGTACACCAGGCGCGCACGCGCGCGCGGTGAGCTTCCGCCGAAGGGTGCTCCGGCCGTCGAGGAGGCCGTGTCTGGTGAGCTGGTCGAGACGGCTCCGCCGGTCGAGGTCGAAGCGGTCGACGCCGAGGTCGTCACTCCCCAGACCGCTGCACCGCTCGAAGAGACCGCCCTGGTTGAGCCGGTCGAACCCGCCGTCTCCGAGATCGAGCAGCCGGAAAAGGCCGCCTCCAGGCTTGCCAGGCTCCGCCGCAAGCTGGCCAGCAGCAACAATGCGCTGGCCCGCGCGTTGGCCGATCTGCTTTCCAGCGGTCGCCTAGACGACGAGACCTGGGACGATTTCGAAACCACGCTGATCACCTCTGACCTGGGTGTCGGTCCTACCGGCGAGTTGGTTGCCGCGCTTCGTCAGCAGTTGCGCATCGACGGAGTTTCCGATCCGGTCGAGGCCAAGGCGTTGCTGCGGTCCGAATTGATCAAACTGGTCAATCCAGATCTGGACCGCAGTCTCGATCTCGAACACGCCGATGGTCAACCCGCCGTCGTGCTCGTGGTCGGCGTCAATGGCACAGGAAAGACCACGACGGTCGGCAAACTTGGACGCATGCTGGTGGCCGAGGACAAGACGGTGCTCTTCGGCGCCGCAGATACCTTCCGCGCCGCTGCCGCCGAGCAACTCACCACCTGGGGTGAGCGCGTCGGCGTGGAGACCGTGCGTTCCGATGAGGGAGCCGATCCCGCGTCGGTGGCCTTCAACGCCGTGGAGGAGGGCATCAAGCAGGGCGTCGACGTGGTGCTCGTCGATACGGCCGGACGCCTGCACACCAAGGTCGGCCTGATGGACGAACTCGGCAAGGTCAAGCGCGTCATCGAGAAGAAGGCCCCGGTCAACGAGGTACTGCTGGTTCTGGACGCCACCACCGGCCAAAACGGCCTGACCCAGGCCCGTATCTTCGCCGAGGTCGTCAATGTGACCGGCATCGTGTTGACCAAGCTCGACGGGTCCGCCAAGGGTGGCATCGTCGTCCAGGTGCAGCGCGAACTCGGCGTCCCGGTGAAGTTCATCGGGCTGGGCGAGGGTGCCGACGATCTAGCTCCCTTCGACGCCCAACAGTTCGTCGACGGCCTGCTGGGTAACTGACCAGCAGATACGCGATCCCGTCCCGTTTGACGTGGGGCGGGCGGCCAGGGCTGTAGACGGTATCCTTGGTCATTGATATCCGCCACTTTGCGAGGACGACCGTGTTCGACACCCTTCAAGATCGCCTTGCCGCGACCTTCAAGTCACTTCGTAGCAAGGGTCGGCTCACCGATGCCGACATCGACGCCACCGCCCGAGAAATCCGCATTGCGCTACTGGAAGCCGATGTCAATCTTGCGGTTGTCAAGGAGTTCGTCGCGCGCGTCAAGGATCGCGCCAAGGGCGCGGAATTGTCGCGGGCGCTCAATCCGAGCCAGCAGATCGTCAAGATCGTCAACGAGGAACTGGTTTCGATCCTGGGCGGTGAGACCCGGCTGCTGCGTTATGCGAAACAGCCCCCGACGATCATCATGCTCGCCGGCCTGCAGGGTGCAGGCAAGACCACGCTGGCCGGCAAACTGGGCGCCTGGCTCAAGGAACAGGGCCATTCGCCGTTGCTCGTCGCGGCCGACCTGCAGCGTCCGCAGGCGGTCGAGCAATTGAGGGTGATGGCCGAACGGGCCAAGACCGGCATCTATGCGCCGCAACCAGGCAATGGTGTCGGCGACCCGATCCAGGTCGCCAAAGACTCTATCGACTACGCCAAACACCATCTCTTCGACGTGGTGATCATTGACACCGCCGGCCGGCTGGGTGTCGACACGGAGATGATGCGCCAGGCGCAGCTGATCAAGGCGCTGACCCATCCAGACGAGACCCTCTTCGTGGTGGACGCCATGATCGGCCAGGATGCGGTGAACACCGCGTTGGCCTTCGAAGAAGGCGTCGGCATCGACGGTGTCGTGCTGACCAAGCTTGATGGCGACGCCCGCGGCGGCGCGGCACTGTCGATCGCACGCGTGATCGGCAAGCCGATCATGTACGCCTCCAACGGTGAGAAGCTGACCGATTTCGATATCTTCCATCCCGACCGGATGGCCAGTCGCATCCTCGGTATGGGCGACATGCTCACCCTGATCGAGCAGGCCGAGAAGGCCTTCGACGCCGAGGAATCCGCGAAGGCAGCCGAGAAGCTGATGGGCGGGGCAGGCCAATTCGGTCTGGACGACTTCCTCGCGCAGATGCAGCAGATTCGCAAGATGGGACCGCTGTCGAAGGTCTTCGGGATGTTGCCCGGCGCCTCCCAAATGAAGGCGATCTCCGAGATCGACGAGAAGCAGGTCGACCGGGTGGAGGCGATCATCCATTCGATGACGCCGGCCGAACGCGCTGATGTCGGCATCCTCAATGGTTCCAGGCGCTCGCGCATCGCTCGAGGCTCGGGCGTCGAGGTTCGCGATGTCAACGAGCTGGTGAACCGATTCGTCGAGGCCCGCAAGATGATGCAGTCGATGGGCCAGATGATGCCGGGCATGCCGGGGATGGCCGGTGGACGGCGTCAGCAACCCAAGCAGCAGGCCAAGAAGGGCAAGGGAGGCAAGAAGGTGTCGGGCAATCCCGCAAAGCGGGCGGCGGCCGAGAAGGCCAAGGCCAACCCGGTGTTGGCGGCGGAGCGGCCGCCGGCCGAGATGCCGACTGCTGCCGAGACGCAGGCTGCGATGAAGGACTTCACGCTGCCGCCGGACCTGCAACAGATGCTCAATCAGCAGAACAAGGGGCCGCGGTAGGCGTTCGTCGTCCACCAGCGGTGGTCAGGTTCGATTCGCGGTTGGGGATCAGCGGTGGTGCCTGCCGGCGCTCGCCCCACCGATAGGCTCGCTTCCCGGCAACCACCACCGCTTCTGCTCTGGCCCAGAGATTCGCTTGTAGGTGCTCGCCGCCGGGTTTGATAGGAGATTGCGCAATGACGAGTTGGCATCTGAATGGCGTGGTCCTGCCCGGCACCGAGCCGGTGGATCTGTGGATTCGCGATGGCGTGATCAGCGCCGAGCCGGTTGCTGATGCCCGATCGCT
>NZ_JAVTWX010000088.1:0-32634 GCF_032229645.1 Brooklawnia sp. | reverse complement strand
GGCTCGGGGTTCTGGATCATGCCGGGGCTGGTCGACGCGCACTGTCACATCGGGCTGGGGCCCAACGGTGCAGTCGATCGGGCGACCGCCGAGCAACAGGCCATCACCGACCGCAACTCGGGCGTCCTGCTGATCAGGGACGCGGGCGCCCCGGTGGACACGCATTGGGTCGATGATCGTCCCGATCTGCCCCGCGTGATCCGCGCCGGACGCCACATTGCGCGCCCGAAGCGGTACCTGCGCAATTTCGCTGTAGAGATCGATCCCGCCGAGATGGTGGACGAGGTCGAGCGTCAGGCGTTGGCAGGTGACGGCTGGGTGAAGCTGGTGGGGGACTGGATCGACCGGGACGCGGGCGATCTGCGTCCGCTGTGGCCCGTGGATCAGGCTCGCCAGGCCATCGAGCGGGCTCATCTGGCCGGCGCTCGGGTGACGGCACACTGCTTCGCCGAAGAGTCCGTTGCCGAGCTCGTGGCTGCGGGCATCGACTGTATCGAGCATGGCACGGGGCTGAGCGATGAGGTCATCGCTCAGATGGCCGAGCGTGGCGTCGCCCTGGTACCGACGATGACGAACCTGGAGAACTTCCCTGGCTTCGCTGCTGCCGGTGAGGCTAAGTTCCCCGGGTACGCAGCGCACATGCGGGCATTGCATGCCTCACGCTATGAGGTGCTCGGCGGCGCTCTGGAAGCGGGCGTTCCGGTCTATGCGGGCACCGACGCCGGCGGCACCCTGATACATGGCCGCATCGCCGAGGAAGCCGAACTGCTCGCGAAGCTCGGCGGGGTGGACTTCGCGCTCGGCGCGATCTCGTGGCGAGCGCGCGAATGGCTGGGCGCGCCGGGTCTTGAGGCGGGAGCCCCGGCAGACCTGGTGATCTACCGGGACGACCCTCGCGTCCATCTGGAGACCTTGCACAGCCCCGCACTGGTGATGCTGCGCGGGACTCGCTACCCGAACTGACTCGACCGGGTCTGAGCCCAGGCTCAGAGCGCGGCCATCACTTCGGCCGATGTCACCGGGTGAGAGAACATCGGGTAGTCATAGGCGATCGCATTCTCATGTTCCGCAGTCGAGGTGGCAGCGGTGCAGTCGGTGAGCGTGAGCACCCGGTAGCCGTTCTCGTAGCCGGAGCGCATCGTCGACTCCACGCAGCAGTTGGTGAGGAAACCACCCAAGATGATGGTGTTGATTCCCTTGCTGCGCAGAATGAAGTCGATGTTGGTTGATGCGAAAGTGTCCAGACCACGCTTGCCTTCGATCAGGATGTCGCCGTCGACCGGCGTCAGGTCGTCCACGATCGTGCCGCCCCAGGTGCCTTTGACGAACGCGTTGCCGTCGACTACGCCTTTGAGGATGCCGTATGGGTGGCGAGTCAGCTCGCCGTAGCCCGGCGCGAAGGTGATCGGGGCGTGCATGATAGTCACCCCTGCCTCTCGCGCCTTGGCCACCAGGGTGACGGTGTTGCCGAGCATTCCGGTGGAATCCATCACTTCGGCGACCGCGTCATGTAGAACGCCGCCGGGCGTCGCGAATTCGTTCTGGAATTCGATGAGCACGAGTGCGGTGCTCGCAGGATCGATCTTCAATGATTCAGCCATGACACCATTGTGGGCCTAAACGCCCGGCGATGACCGGGTTCGCGCTAGACGATCCTGTTACGAAGCTCGTCACGGTCGGTGGGTGCATCGGCGAGCACCTGGCGGGCCTTGTCGACCGAATCCCAGACATCCCAGAGCAGCACTCCGACCGGTCGGGACTGGTCGTCCAGGTAGTAGACGACGAAGCGTCCCTCACCGAGGCCCACCACCTCGGTGTCCAACCTGGCGTCCAGACGCCCGATGGCCTCCCAGCCGATCTCGAAGGCATCCGACCAGAAGAATGGCGTGTGATCGTAGGTTTCCTGGCTGCCGGCCATCGATCGTCCTGCCGTAGCGCCGGAGACCTGGGCATGATCGACGTGTTCGATCCGGGTACGTCCCAAGATCGTGTCCGGGTACTCGGCGATGTCTCCGGCCGCCCAGATATCGGGATCTGACGTCGTCAGGTGAGCGTCCACAACAATGCCGCGGTCAACCTCCAGCCCGGCATCGGACGCCAGCGAGAGCACCGGCTTGGCGCTGAGACCGGCGACCACCACACCGGCGACATACTCGCTGCCGTCGTCGAGCACCACACCCGGACGCCCGTCGGGGCCGATCAACGCATGGTCGGCCATGCGTCCGGGCACCAGCCGTACCCCATGGTCGAGATAGAGGGTCTGGAAGCGCTCGGCGAGGACCGGTGGGAAGACGGCCGAACCGAGCACCTGCTGCGGGAAGATCAAGGTCACCGCGATGCCGTTGGCGGCCAGCGCGGCGGCGATCTCGGTGCCGATGAATCCGCCTCCGACCACCACGGCGGTCGGATCGGTGGTCACCAGCTCCCGCAACCTGCGGTAATTCGCCAGCGAGCGCATGGCGATGAATCGGTCACTGCCGGCGCCAGGCAGCTGAGTGGGCACTGAGCCGGTGGCGATCAGTAGCTTCCGATAGCCGAACCGCTCACCGTCGGTCGTCACGATCTGGTGTGCGGCACGGTCGATCGCGGTCACCGGGCGGTTCAGCACAATGGCCGCAGCGGTATCGGCGACGGTCTTCTCGGAGATCGTCTGCTCGTTCACTGCCGGATCGAGCCACAGCGCCTTGGTGAGCGCAGTGCGATCGTAGGGTTCGTCGGCCTCGGCACTGATGATCCCGATCGATCCGGAGGCATCCAATTCGCGGATGCCATGCGCGGCCGCGTTCGCCGCCTCCCCGCCACCGACAATCAGGTAGTCAAAGTCGCTCATGGTGTTCAACCTCCTTGCTCGACCAATACCGAGGCACTGGAGTCCATTGATTTGACAACCACGCTAACCGCATTTCACTCCGGCTAGTGGGATCTGGCACAATGGACGATGCGTCTGGCGTCCAGGTGCCCTCTCATCACTGGCGACGCAAGTCCAACAGGTATGAGCGAGCATGCCCCACATGCAAGCGAAGACCACCCGAACTACCGGGAAACACCCGGGACTGTCCAACAGGAGATACCACACAAGTGGCCACCAAGATTCGCCTGAAGCGGCTCGGCAAGATCCGCTCACCGCATTACCGTGTCGTCGTCATGGACTCCCGCACCCGCCGGGATGGCCAGGCCATCGAGGAAATCGGGATCTACCATCCGAAGAACGAGCCGTCGCTGATCCGCATCGATTCCGAGCGTGCTCAGTACTGGCTGGGCGTTGGCGCTCAGCCGACCGAGGCCGTTGTCGCTTTGCTCAAGCGCACCGGTGACTGGCAGAAGTTCAGCGGCGAAGACTCGCCCTCCGGCGTCGATCCGCAGCCCGTGCCCGTCGACAAGCTGGCCCGCTTCAACGCCGCGCTGGCCGAGGCCGATGGCGAGCCCGCTTCCGAGGCCATCAGCCGGAAGTCGAAGAAGGCCGAGACCGAAGAGGCTACCGAGGCTTCTGAGGAGGCCTGATCATGCTGGCCGAAGCACTCGAGCATCTAGTGCAGGGCATCGTCACCCATCCTGAGGACGTGCGCATCCGAGACAAGGAGTTGCGTCACGGGCGGATGCTGGAGGTGCGCGTCCATCCCGAAGATGTCGGCAAGGTCATCGGCCGTCAGGGACGCACCGCCTCCGCGCTGCGCACCGTGGTACAGGCACTGGCCGGTCGCGAGCAGATCCGTGTCGACTTCGTCGACGTGGATCGCAAGCCAGGACGCGGACGCCACTGAGATCATCATCACGCAGACGCCCCACCCATCGTCATGATGGTGGGGCGTCTGCTGTTTGGTGAGGGATCTCGCGGCGGGGAAGAGGCGGGGAAGAGGAGTTAGATGAGTGAATTGGTCGAGGTGATCGTCGGGGTGATCGGCCGGGCGCACGGAGTGCGCGGTGAGGTCAACGTCGAACCGCGAACCGACGAGATCGAGCGCCGGTTCGCGCCGGGCGCGGAGTTGCGCGCCGGCGAGGGCGGCAAGCTGACCGTCGAGTCGGCCAACCAGCCGTCCGGACGTCTGGTTGTCGGGTTCCGCGAGATCGCCGACCGCACTGCGGCCGAACTGCTGCGCGGACGAGTACTCAGCGTCCGGGTGCCGGTCGACGAGCAGCCCAGCGGACGCGAGGAGTACTTCGATCGCCAGTTGGCCGGGCTCGCGGTTCTGAGAGCCGACGGCACTGTGGCCGGAACCATCGTCCAGATTCTGCACAGTCCAGCGCAGGATCTGCTCGTCGTCGATGTGGACGGCAGCGAGTATCTGGTTCCCTTCGTGAAGGCCCTGGTGCCCGAGGTCGACCTGGCTGCCGGAACGGTTCGGCTGGCAGATGTCGCCGGCTTGCTGGACGACCAGGCCCAGGAGGGCTGATGCGCATCGACGTCGTCTCCATCTTCCCCGACTACTTCGCCGCGCTGCAGCTGAGTCTGATCGGCAAAGCGATCGAAGACGGGTTGCTGGACGTGCGCGTACACGACCTGCGCGACTTCACCCATGACCGGCACCGCACGGTCGACGACACTCCGTACGGCGGGGGAGCGGGCATGGTGATGAAGCCCGAGCCTTGGGGCGAGGCACTGGATGCGTTGCTGGACAGCTACGAGCCGCTGTCCGACGACCGGCGTCCGGTGCTGTTGGTGCCCTCGCCATCGGGGCGGTTGTTCACTCAGCAGATGGCCATCGACCTGGCGTCCGAACCGCGGATCGCGTTCGCCTGTGGACGATATGAAGGCATCGATCACCGGGTGATTGGTTGGGCACGCCAGCACTTTGCTGTTAGTGAGGTTAGCCTTGGCGACTACGTGCTGAATGGCGGAGAAGTGGCCGCATTGGCTATGATTGAGGCCACTGTGCGTCTGATTCCAGGCGTGATCGGTAACCCGCTCTCACTCGTCGAAGAGTCGCATTCTGCGGCCTCCGATCATCTGCTGGAATACCCCGTGTTTACCAAACCTGCTAGCTGGCGCGGGTTTGATGTGCCAGACGTGCTGCTCAGTGGGCATCATGGCAAGGTCACCGAGTGGCGTCATGAGCAGTCGGTGGAGATTACGTCGCTGCGCCGACCGGATCTGCTCAACTGAGTTTGGACGGACCATTACCGGCAGGGGTGCCGGCCTGCGGAAGGCGCCCACCCATTAGACTCCAGACCGTGGCAACCAAACTCGTTACTCGCGATGCGAGCCGGACAGCCAATAACAGGGCGGTTCATTCGACGGTCTTCCGCAAGGTGCTGATGTCCGTCACAGGTCTGTTCCTGATTCTGTTCCTGCTCATGCATATGTTCGGCAATTTAAAGCTCCTCATCCCGGACGTCGGTATGCAGGAGTTCGATGAGTACTCGCACTTCCTGCGGACGTTCCTGTACCCGATGCTCCCGTACCGATTCTTCCTCACGCTTTTCGAGATCCTCCTCACCGCTGCGGTCTTGATTCACGTCGAGGCTGCGGTCCGGTTGACCTTCCGCGACTACGAAGCGCACATGGGAATGGGCCGCTATCTCAAGCAGCGCTACCTAGCGGGCAGCTTCGCCGCCCGCACGATGATCTGGAGCGGCGTTCTCATTCTCCTTGGCGTGATCTACCACCTCTTGCAGTTCACCACTCAGACCATCACGGTTGGCTACGAGGGTTCGGTTGAGCCGCACATGCGCGTCGTGCTCGGCTTCCAGGAGTGGTGGATGGTGCTCGTCTACGGCATCTGGGTCGGATTGGTCAGCTTCCACATCTACCACGGCTTCTACAGTGCTTTCTGCACCCTGGGTGCCCGCGTAGGAGCGTTCAGCGAGAAGGTGATCAAGGTCTGCTCGGTGATCGTCTGCCTGCTGGTCTTCTTCGGCTTCATGGCTAGCCCGCTGGCGATTTTCTTTGGATTGGTGACTGCATAATGACTGAGACATCGACTCCCCGATTCGCGTTCGACGACGACGCCGAGTACTTCGTCGTCGGCGACGAGGTCAGCGACACCAAGGCCAACACCGACCTGCCGATCGACCAGGTGTGGCCCGATCGTCAGTTCCGTGCCAAGCTCGTGAACCCCGCCAACCGGCGCAAGATCAGCATCATCGTCGTCGGCACCGGCCTGGCAGGTGGCGCAGCTGCTGCCTCACTCGGCGAGGCCGGCTACAACGTGCTGAACTTCTGCTACCAGGATTCGCCCCGCCGCGCGCACTCGATCGCTGCCCAGGGCGGCATCAACGCGGCGAAGAACTACAAGAACGACAACGACTCCACGTACCGGTTGTTCTACGACACGGTCAAGGGCGGTGACTACCGCGCCCGCGAGACCAACGTCTACCGTCTGGCGAGCGTCTCGGCCAACATCATCGACCAGTGCGTTGCCCAAGGCGTGCCTTTCGCACGTGAGTACGGCGGACTGCTCGACACCCGCTCGTTCGGCGGCGTGCAGGTGCAGCGCACCTTCTACGCTCGCGGCCAAACCGGTCAGCAGCTGCTGATCGGCGCATACCAGGCGCTGGAGCGTCAGGTCGCGGCGGGCACTGTGCAGATGTTCGCCCGCCACGAGATGCTCGAGCTGATCATGAAGGACGGCGTCGCCCGCGGCATTGTCGCGCGTGACATGGTCACCGGCGAGGTCGCACCGTACACCGCAGATGCGGTTGTCCTGGCTACCGGCGGATACGGCAACGTCTTCTTCTTGTCGACCAACGCCATGGGCTGCAACGTGACCGCCGGCTGGCGGGCACACCGCAAGGGAGCCTACTTCGCGAATCCCTGTTACACCCAGATCCACCCGACCTGCATCCCTGTGCACGGCGACAACCAGTCGAAGCTGACTCTGATGTCTGAGTCGTTGCGCAATGACGGCCGTATCTGGGTGCCCAAGAAGGCCGAGGACTGCGACAAGGATCCCCGTAAGATTCCCGAGGAAGATCGCGACTACTACCTGGAGCGCATCTACCCGGCCTTCGGCAACCTGGTTCCCCGCGATATCGCATCGCGTCAGGCGAAGAACATGTGCGATGAGGGACGCGGCGTTGGTCCGCTGGTGAAGGAGGTCGACGAGAACGGCGTCCAGCACGAGGTGCGTCGCGGCGTCTACCTCGACTTCTCGGATGCCATCGGTCGTCTCGGCAAGCACGGCGTCGAGGTCAAGTACGGCAACCTGTTCGACATGTACAAGCAGATCACCGCTGAGGACCCTTACGAGCTTCCAATGCGGATCTATCCGGCCGTCCATTACACCATGGGTGGCGTGTGGGTCGACTACGATCTGCAGACCACGATTCAGGGTCTGTTCGTGACCGGCGAGGCAAACTTCTCCGACCACGGAGCCAACCGACTCGGTGCCTCGGCGCTGATGCAGGGGCTCGCGGACGGCTACTTCGTCCTGCCCAACACCATCAACGACTACCTGGCGGCCCATCATGACGGTCAATTGCCCGATGATGATCCCGCAGTGGTTGAGGCGGTTGCGGCCACCAAGGCGCAGATCGACAAGTTGCTGAGCATCAAGGGCACTCGCACAGTTGACTCGTTCCACAAGGAACTCGGGCACATCATGTGGGAGTACTGCGGTATGGCCCGCAGCGACGAAGGCCTGAAGAAGGCCATCGGCCTGATCCGCGAGTTGAAGGAAGAGTTCTGGCGCAACGTCAACGTGACCGGTGTCGCCGCAGATCTCAACCAGACCCTTGAGCGGGCCGGCCGGCTGATCGACTTCTTCGAACTGGGCGAGCTGATGTGCATCGACGCTATGCACCGACGCGAGTCCTGCGGCGGTCACTTCCGGGTCGAACATCAGACCGAGGAAGGCGAGGCACTGCGTCACGACGACGAGTTCGCCTATGTGGCGGCTTGGGAGTACACCGGTGCCGGCACGAAGCCGATTCTGCACAAGGAGCCCCTGGTCTACAAGGCAATCGAGTTGAAGCAACGGAGTTACAAGTGAAACTCACACTGAAGATCTGGCGCCAGGCTCGTGGCGCTGAGCAGGGCAAGCTTGTCGAGTACAAGATCGACAATGTCTCCGAGGATATGAGCTTTCTCGAGATGCTTGACCAGCTGAATGAGGAGCTCACCGACGCCGGCGAGGAACCGGTGGCGTTCGACTCGGACTGTCGTGAGGGCATCTGCGGCATGTGTGGTGTGGTCATCAACGGCACCGCTCATGGACGCGGGAACTCCCCGGTTCCGACGACCACGTGCCAGTTGCACATGCGCTCGTTCAATGACGGTGACACCGTCACAATCGAGCCCTGGAAGGCCAAGGCGTTCCCGGTGATCAAGGACCTGGTTGTGGACCGCGGCGCGCTGGACCGCATCGTCCAGGCTGGCGGCTTCATCTCGGTCAACACCGGTTCGGCACCGGACGCGCACGCGACGCTCGCCCCGAAGCTGCAGTCTGACCGGGCCTTCGACAACGCGACCTGCATCGGTTGTGGCGCGTGTGTCGCCGCTTGCCCGAATGCTTCGGCCATGCTGTTCACCTCGGCGAAGATCACCCACCTGGCCAACCTGCCACAAGGCCAGCCGGAGCGATTCCTGCGCGTCAAGAATATGGTCGGGCAGCACGACTCCGAGGGCTTCGGCAACTGCACCAACATCGGTGAATGCGCGGCGGTTTGCCCGAAGGGCATTCCGTTGGAGTCCATCAGCACCCTGAACCGCGACCTGGTGTGGTCGCTGTTCCGCAAGGATGGCTTCACCGCTTAGGGTCCTTAGTCAGGCTCAGACCAGCCATATTTCGCGAGTAACGAGGACGGCGTCGGGATATTCCCGGCGCCGTCCTCGCGCGCTGGGTGGCTCGGTCGCGATTACCGGCATCGGGTGCGACTGTGGCATGATTATCAGGTTGCTCTGCCGTATCGGTTCCTGCCACAGGGGGATTGATCGGGACAGCGGGGCTTTATTAAACGCTCAACCGCGAGGTGACCTGTGGCACCGACGAGGAAAGATTATGAATCCGATCATTGCCGAACTCGACAAGGCCTCGACCCGCAGTGACATCCCCGAGTTCCGTCCAGGAGACTCGGTGCGGGTGCACGTGAAGGTGGTCGAGGGCAACAAGTCCCGTATCCAGGTTTTCGCCGGTGTCGTGATTGCCCGCACCGGTTCCGGTGTGCAGGAGGCGTTCACGGTTCGCAAGATCTCGTACGGAACCGGCGTGGAGCGTACCTTCCCGCTGCATTCCCCGATCATCGACCACATCGAGGTCGAGCGTCGCGGTGATGTGCGTCGCGCCAAGCTGTACTACCTGCGCGGTCTGCGCGGTAAGGCTGCCAAGATCAAAGAGCGTCGCCGCTGAGAGTGCGCGGCCATCTTCGGCGGAGTCCCGGCCCTCCTGCAAGGGGTTGGCCGGGACTCCGGTGTCTCCCGTTCGCGGGCTCGCGCAGATCGGCCCCTGGCCCGGTCGGCTAAGTCCCGCGCACAAGATCTAAGATAGAACGCGGTTGTCGGAGCTAGGAGTCATGGCATGGGTCGTAGGCACAAGGGTGATGAACAGGTCGCCGAAGTGGACGATCTCGACGCACCTCCGGTCGCCAAACCATCGAAGCTCAAGCAGGTCCTGACGTTTCTGGGCGAGACCGTATTGGCGATCATGGTGACGCTGGTGGTCACGGCATTGCTCAGAGTCTTCGTCTTTCAGGTCTTTCAAGTGCCCAGCGGGTCCATGGAAGAGACCCTTGAGCTGAAGGACCGGATTGTGGCGATGCGGGTGTCTGATTTTCAGCGCGGTGACATCGTGGTCTTCGAAGATCCGGATGCGAGATGGATGGGCCAGCAACCTGAGTCGTCCAATCCCGTTCGCGTGGTGCTGGAGGCGTTGTATCTGCTGCCCGACAGCAGCCAGGGCTACCTGGTCAAGCGGGTGATCGGCATGCCTGGCGATCATGTGGCGTGCTGCGATCAGCAGGGCCGGATGACAGTCAATGACATCGCGCTCGACGAGGACTCCTATCTTTATCAGGATGCCAGTGGATTGACTGTGGCGCCCTCGGACACCTCATTCGATGTGGTGGTGCCAGCGGGGAACGTCTTCGTGATGGGTGATCATCGGGACCGTTCGGGCGATTCGCGGCTGCACATGTGTGAGGCGACGGCACCCGGGGTACCTGCCGGGATGTATGGGTTCGTGCCGGTGGACGACGTCGTCGGTCCGGTGGTGGCCATCGTCGCACCGCTGAACCGCATCACCACGTTCTCGACTCCCGAGACCTTCGTCGCGGTTCCCGACGCTGCCGAGGATCCGCCTACCGCGCCGGTGCTCGGTGAGGGGTCGTGTGGCGGCTGATGACGACTATTCGCCCTGGCAAGGGCATCTTTGGTTACGAGCGTGCCTTGCGGCGTGCCGGTTTCGGTCTGGTGGCCGGCGCCGATGAGGCCGGACGCGGAGCCTGCGCGGGTCCGCTGGTCGCCGGTGCGGTCATCTTGAACGAGCGGGCTGCCATCCACCTGAGCGGTCTGAACGATTCAAAACTACTGACCGCTGCCACTCGCGAGCGTCTCTACGATGAGATCACCGCGTGCGCCATCGCGTGGTCGGTGGTCGAGGTTTCACCGACCGAGTGCGACCAGCTCGGCATGCACGAGGCCGACCTGCAGGGACTGCGGCGGGCGCTGCTGCGGCTCGACCCGGAGCCGGAGTTCGCGTTGACCGACGGTTTCGCCGTCGGTGGGCTCACGTGCCCTGCGTTGGCCCTCTGGAAGGGCGATCAGGTGGCGGCCTGCGTCGCGGCAGCGTCCATCATTGCGAAGGTCACCAGAGACCGCATCATGACGACCTACGACGAGCAGTATGACGGCTACGGATTCGCTGGGCACAAGGGATACTGCACTGCGGAACACCAGCGGCGGCTGGAAGAGCTGGGGCCGTGCCCCATACACCGGATGCGGTATGTGAACGTGCGGGCAGCAGCTAGAGTGGCGATACCATGAGCAGTGACGACTTGGAGGCCTACGAGGCCAAGCTGGAACTCGATTTGTACCGTGAGTACAAAGACGTCGTCGACATCTTCACCTACGCGGTGGAGACCGAACGACGGTTCTA
Organism: Brooklawnia sp.; assembly: GCF_032229645.1. Lineage (NCBI taxonomy): Bacteria > Bacillati > Actinomycetota > Actinomycetes > Propionibacteriales > Propionibacteriaceae > Brooklawnia > Brooklawnia sp. The sequence goes on along the minus strand of NZ_JAVTWX010000088.1, from coordinate 21,607 downwards.
TCTGTGCAATCAGGTCGATCTGAAGGTGCGCACCGAGGGCGGCGACGTCTACTACGAAGTGTCGATGGGCGATGCCTGGGTCTGGGACATGTACCGGCCCGCGCGTTTCGTAAAGTCGGCGAAGGTGCTCACGTTCCGCGACGTGTCGATCGAGGAGATCCAGCATCGCGAACTGGAGATTCCCGACCAGGAGTGACCTGGATGGTGGCCTGAATCGACGGGCTGACGGACGCGGGACATCGGGCATCTCAAAAAGTTGAGATTTCTCTGTGGATAACTGAACGAATCGGCGTCCATTTGCCGATCATTCACCTCGAAGGAAGAGGTGCATGATGGCGCGTCCGAATCTAACGTTCGACAACAGGAAGCAACTCGGCGGTTGGGGAGAGAAACTCGCGGCCGACTATCTGCTCGGACTCGGCTGGCTGATCGTCGAACGCAATTGGCGTTGCTCGGTGGGCGAGGCCGACCTGGTCTGTCTTGAGCCTGGTCCCGGCGAGCTGCCCGCAGGGGTCATAGTCGAGGTCAAGTGCCGCAGCGGAACAGGTTTCGGCGATCCGCTGGAGGCAATCACCTACGCCAAACAATGCAGACTGCGGCAGCTCGCGACCTGTTGGCGGCGGGCGAGCGCCCCGGCACTTTCGGAGCTGCGGGTGGATGCTGTCGGTATCCTCAAGCTTCCTGGGGCTGCTCCGCTGATCAGGCACGTGCGGGGTGTGGCATGAGCACCGCGAGCGCATGGTCGGTGGCATTGCTGGGTATGGAGGGCACACTGGTCGAGGTCGAGGCTGCGATCGGTGGCGGGCTCCCGCGTACCGTACTGGTCGGCTTGCCGGACGCGGCGTTGTACGAGGCGAGAGACCGCTGCCGGGCGGCCGTCGCAGGCGCGGGTCTGGCCTGGCCGAACCAGCTACTCACGATCAACCTCACCCCGGCCAGCCTGCCGAAGGCCGGGTCCCACTACGATCTGGCGATCGTCTCGGCGGTGCTGGTAGCCAGCGGGATAGTGCCGCGGACGATCGCAGCATCTAGTGTGCTGGTCGGGGAGCTGGGCCTGGACGGGCGGGTGCGAGAAGTCCACGGAGTGTTGCCGGCGCTGCTGGCCGCCCGCGGTGAGGGATTCACGACCGCCATCGTGGCCGCCGGACAGGTGGCTGAGGCCGAGCTGGTCGACGGACTCACGATCTGGGGAGTCTCTTGCCTGGCTGATCTGATAGAGGTGCTACACGGGCGTCCGGTACTCGGCCAAGCAGCACGGTCGACCGCACCCACTCCGCAGCTGCCCGCGTATCTGCCGGATCTGGCAGATGTCCGCGGGCAGCCGGACGCCTGCTGGGCACTGGAGGTGGCCGCCGCGGGTGGACATCACATCTTTCTGCACGGCGCACCCGGAGTGGGCAAGTCGATGTTGGCCGAACGGCTGCCGGGTGTGCTCCCCGATCTGAGAAATGACGAGGCGCTCGAGGTGTCTGCGGTTCATTCGCTGGCCGGGAGGCCATTGACCGGCGGCTTGATCAGACGACCTCCGTATTCGAATCCGCATCACAACGCGTCCATGGCGGCGATGATCGGTGGCGGTGCCAGGGTGGCGCGTCCGGGAGCCATCTCGGTCGCTCATCGTGGGGTCCTCTTTCTCGATGAGGTGGCCGAGTTCAGCGCCCGGGTGCTCGACGCGTTGCGGACGCCGATGGAGACCGGCAAGGTGACGATCGCTCGTTCGGTCAGCCAGGTCTGCTACCCGGCGAGATTCCAGTTGGTGATGGCAGCCAATCCCTGCCCCTGCGGAATGCTCGGAGTCCCCGGCCGGAATTGCAGTTGCACTCCGATGAGCGTGCGTCGTTACAACGAGCGTCTGAGTGGACCGATCCTTGATCGCATCGACATCCATCATCGGCTGCTTCCGTCACGGCTGAGTTTGGCCGAGGCGCCCGCGGGAGAACCGAGCGCGAAGGTGGCTGAGCGGGTCGCGCTGGCTCGCCAGAGGCAGGCCCGGCGGCTGGCCGGAACGCCTTGGCGGCTCAACGGGGAGGTACCCGGAGCCGAGTTGCGCAAGCTGCCACAGGCGCAGGGCATGTCGTTGCTGGACGACGCGGTGCGTTGCGGAAGGTTGAGCGCTCGTGGCATCGACAAAGTGCTGCGCATCGGGTGGACGTTGGCCGACTTGGACGGCACGGATCGGATAACGCGGACGCACCTGGCGTCGGCGTTGGGGCTGAGACAAGACAGCTGGAGGAGTGCGGCATGACCGAGTGGACCGAGGAACGACGCGCCAGGGCGGTGTTGAGCAGTGTTTGCGAGCCGGGGCACCTGAAGCTGGCCCGGTTGGTCGCCGAACACGGTGCGGAGGCGACCGTCGACGCGCTGCGGCGAAGCGGCGAATCGGTGTGGGGGCAGCGCGCGAGGAAGACCGATGCCGCTGCATTGATCCATCGGGGCGAGGATGCGGGGCTGCGGTTCATGATTCCCGGAGACGAGGAGTGGCCCATTCAGGTGGACGATCTCGACCGCGGCGCCGAGGTACAAGGATTGGGTGGGGTGCCGGTCGGCCTGTGGGCTGCAGGCCCGTTGAGGGTCACCGAGCTTGGGCCGCGCAACGTGGCGGTCGTCGGAGCAAGGGCTGCCACACGCTATGGCGAGGCGGTGGCGGGCGATCTGGCAGCGGGACTTGCCGGGGCCCCCGATGACTATGCCGTGATCTCGGGCGGAGCGTACGGCATCGATGCCGCAGCCCACCGGGGCGTTCTCGCAGGCCATGGGAGAACTGCCGGAATCTATGCGGGAGGACTGGACGAGCCCTATCCCCGAGGGAACGCGAGGCTTTTCGAGGAGCTGAAAGCCGAGCACCTGGTGGTCTCAGAAGTTGCCCCCGGAGTGCGGGTTACCAGAGCCGCGTTTCTGGCCAGAAACCGGTTGATCGCCGCGCTGACGTCGGCGACGGTGGTGGTCGAGGCGGCGGCTCGGTCGGGCGCACGCAACACAGCGAGCTGGGCGAACGAGTTGGGACGCTTGGTGATGGCCGTGCCCGGACCGGTCTATTCGGGGATGTCGGCGGGCTGTCACCGGATGATCCGAGACGGCCAGGCGACCTTGGTGGCCGATGTCGACGATGTGCGGGCATTGCTGGCTCCGGTCGGGGTTGGACCATTGCTTCCCGACCGCGGCCCTGACAGGTTGCTCGACGATATCGAGCCGGAGCTGCTGGCGGTGCGTGAGGCAATGCCTGGTCGCGGCGCGATCACAACCTCCGACCTGGCAGGCAAATGTGGGCAGCCGCTGCCGCGAATCCTCGGTGCACTCGTCGAATTGGAGATCTTGGGATTGGTCGGCCAAGACCAGACGGGGGCTTGGCGGCTGAAACGGCCGGCGCCAACGGGCGACTAGGGTCCTGAGTGCAATCGCATGCCTGGATTGGGAAACTATGGCCGCCTGCGGTGAAATGGGGACCATGAAACTCACTGTTCCCATCGCTGACGATGGCCAGATCGATCCTCGTTTCGGAAAGGCCGTCCGAATGGCCGTCGGTACCGTGGCCGACGACGGGCAGCTGACGGACTGGCAGATTAATGAAGTCGGATGGGACGTCCTGCACGACCAAGGCGAGCACGGTCAGCATCACGCCCGCATCGTGCGCTTCCTCAAGGAGAACCAGATCGATCGCGTTGTTTTTGCTCACATAGGGCAGCCGATGATGCACACCATCGACAAGATGGGCCTGCAACTGGTCGAGGCGCCGATCATGGACGCGAAAGATGCCATTCTCCAGGCTGCGGCGCTCCAGGAGGGCTGATCAGCATTCAACGACATTGACCGCCAGCCCCGCCCGGCTGGTCTCCTTGTAGCGCTCGGACATGTCTGCTCCGGTCTGGCGCATCGTCTCGATCGTGGTGTCGAGTGGCACGACATGACTGCCGTCGCCGAGCAAAGCGAGCCGACTTGCGGCCACCGCGGTGGTGGCGGCGATCGCATTGCGTTCGATGCAGGGAATCTGTACCAGCCCGGCTACCGGGTCGCAGGTCAGCCCGAGATGGTGTTCGATGGCGATCTCTGCGGCGTTCTCGATCTGCTCAGGGGTTCCGCCGCGCACAGCGGTCAGCCCGGCGGCGGCCATCGCGCATGCGCTGCCCACCTCTGCCTGGCATCCGGCCTCGGCCCCCGAGATGGACGCGTTGGCTTTGAAGATCGATCCCACGGCCGTCGCAGTCAGCAGGAAGGTTCGAATCGTCTCAGCGGGAAAGCCGTCGTCCACGCAGGCCCCATAGAGCACCGCGGGAAGGACCCCGGCAGCTCCGTTCGTCGGAGCCGTGACCACTCGTCCGCCGGCCGCGTTCTCCTCGTTGACCGCCAGCGCATACATCGACAGTGCGTCGACCGAGCTACGTGACGCCCCCTGATCCATCAGCGTCCGCCATCCGGCAGCGGCCCGGCGTCGTACCTTCAAGCCGCCGGGCAGAACGCCTTCGGACGACAATCCGCGCTCGACACAGTCCCGCATGACCTGCCAGATCTCGTCCAGGCCCTGGGTGGCGCGCCTGGTGCCCTGCAGTTCAACCTCGTCCTGCCAGGCGATCTGTGCGATCGAGCGGCGGTGGGGCGGGAAATGCTGCCGACCATCGCCGAGCGGTTCGGGCATGGTTTGAGCCGGGATGATGGTCGTGGGATCGGCGTCTAAGTGGGTGAGGGCCAACAACTCGGCCATGCTCCGATAGCGATGCTTGACTCTGGCGCCGGTCTTCGCCACGTCAGGATCCTCGCCCAACCGGCGGATGAAACCGCCACCGATCGACAGGTAGGTTTCGGCGGCGAGAATCGACCCGTTGGACTCCGCGATGAGCTGCATCGAATTGGGATGCCCGCCATGCCTCGACAGGGGAGCGAACTCGATGTCCTCCTTGCTCATCGGCACACCGCCGATGTCGAGGGTCTCGCCGCTGCACAACCGGGCCCAGGATTCATGGACCAACCCCGGATCGACGGTTTCGGGGGCATAGCCCCGTAGCCCGGCGATGACCGCGTCCGGTGTGCCGTGGCCGATCCCGGTTGCGGCCAGCGATCCTTCCAGCCGGCACCGGAATCGGGTGACGGCGGCAAGGGTGCCGGTCAACAGGAGCCGGCTGCGGAAATCCAGTCCGGCGCGCATCGGCCCGACAGTGTGCGAACTGGATGGTCCGATGCCGATAGAAAACAGGTCGAGCGCTGAGACATAGACTCCGTGCCCGGCCGCGGATCCGATGTCCATGATGCAGGATAGCAAGCACCATCTCGGGCATAGCCAGCAGCTGCCAGGCAGGGTGCGACGCGTGGTGTCGATCGTGTGCATCCGACACCACGGGACCCACCCGGCATGATGCCCGGCGAACCCGGCCACAACTGGTCACTTCGCACCGGTCTGACCTGGTCCCATGGCCGCCTAAGATGCTGCATAAAAGGCAGTTCCATGACCTTCGGCTTGCGACCTACGGCGGCTGATGGCCTGCAATGATCAGGGTCTCGTCCCAGGACTTGCCCGCCTGGGCGCGCGTCGCCTGATCTTGGCGCGGTTCGGCTCGATCGTGAGCCTTCCGCCTGGTCTCAAGGTCGATCACGGAGCGAGCCATGGGAACCTCGATCAAGGACCTGCTCGACAGATCCGGTGTCCTGCGAGAGGTCATCTGCCCCCGTGAGATCGACCTGCTCCTGTCGGCTCTCGAGCCGACCGGACCCACCGACGTCCCGCCAAGTGGCGTGCTGGCCGGAGCAATCCGACTGACTCAAGACCTCAGTCAAAGCCCGATCCCGGGCTTCGATTTCGCGCTGACGACCCCCGCTGATGTCGTGCAGCCAGCACCGTTCAGGCTCGAGCTTTCACCGGCGCAGGGTCCAACCTCGTTTCGGTTCTGGCTGGTCCTCGCAGAGCAGGGGCAGGCGCGTTTCATATTCAAGTTCGTCGAGGGCATCGCGGGCATGGGGCTGACAGGCGCGAGGCTGATCGAGACACCCGAGGGTGATGCCCACCTGCAGGCGCTACCCGCGGACGATCCCCGGCATGCGCCGGTCCTGGTCAGCCGTTCGCCCCAAGCCGGCGTCGTCTTGGGACCAGCGCTGCTTGTTGCCGGCGCCGCAGACACGCCAGCGAACATTCGTTTTACGCCGGACACATCGTCGACCGATGGGATCGTGGCCCTTGGACTTGAGCCGCCGACGGTCGTCTTCGGGTCTTCGAAGATCGGGTTCGACCTTCCCGTGTTGGTGATCGACGACAGCGTTGAGGCCGTTGCACCCGGGATGGGAGCGCCGGCGCTCGATCCACCGCTTGGGACCATCGCCGCAGACGAGCCATCGTGGCGAGGCCTGTTGGCTCGGCAACTCGACTTCTACCTGCCTGCCGAGGTGCCGTTCTTCGGCGGCCAACCGATCAAGGGCTACCTCGCCATCCCCACCGCAGGTGGGGGAGCGAATCTGGTCATGGAGACCAAGGTGCCGGCTCGTCTCGCCAGCGGCGGACGCGGCGCGCGCCCGGCATATTCCGTGCGGATCGAGTGCCTCGACCCGACGGCGAGTGGACTGTCCGGGCTGCTGCCCACCTGCATCACGGCGACCATGGATCTGCCGCTGGATGGTGCCCGGACGGGCTTCAGCGAAACCGGTGGCACGAACCGGGAGATCACATTCGCGGCCGGGAAGCCGGTCCGGGTCACCGCCACGCTCGCGCGCGACCCCGTGAATGCTCCCGGTGAGTTCAGGATCTCGGTCGGCGTCGCCGCCCACGGGCAGGCCGGCATCCTCTCGGTCACCTCGACCAGGATGGACGGAGCGAAGATATTCAATACCGCTGCGGCGCTGGCGACGGCGCTGATCGCCGACAAGGATGTCGCACGCGCCGCGCAGGTTGGCGATGGTACCGGCGTGGTGCTCTCCAGCCTGGTCGCTGCCGGGGCTGCGCTGTCGTCGCTGCTCACCGACGACAGCGGTTTCGTGCTGCACGGAGTGGAGTTCGAGTCCACCGGCCACGGGCTGCCGGTCGGCGGACCCTTGACGCTGAAGCTGGACTACTCCGTCGCGGTCCGTATTACCAAGGTTGACATCGGGGTACTCGCCGTCTCGATGCGTCGCGACCAACCCATGCGGATTCGCGTCCGGGACGTGCGGATGAGCATCAATTCCGGCCAGAGCGGGCTCCGGATGATCGGGCTGGATTTCGACCGCGCACAGTTGGAGGTCGAGAACCCGGGTGCCTGGGACGTTGCCGGCCTCGAATCGCTTTTCGACGTGCTGGGCAGCCGATCGGGCCGCGGTTCCACCTTCATTGAGGTGGACCTGCGCTTCAAACTGAACCTGGGTCCGATCCGGGTATCGGGCGCAACGATCCGGGCCACGCTGAACGACAACGGCACTGTCGATGCCACCATCCGCGGTCTCGAGGCCGGGCTGACGGTTCCGGGCGCGATTGAGGGGACCGGCCGAATACAGCTTCGCTCCGGAGGCTTCGGTGCGGACCTGCTCGCACGCCTGCTTCCGCTCAACCTCGCCGTCGATGCCGCGATCGAGTACGCCCCGCCGATGATCGTGTTGCGACTGGGAGTCGACCTGCCGGCACCGATTCCCCTTGCCAATTCCGGGTTCGGCATGTTCGGAGTGGGCGGGCTGTTCGGAATGGCCGCCGTGCCGCAGTATGCCCCCGATGCCGAGGATGACCCGGTGCTGCGCCAGCTGCAGTGGCAGCCAACGGGGGTGGACAGCTTCCGCGCGCTGCCTGGGCAGTCAAGTTTCGGTTTGGAGGCGGTGGTCGGCACCTTGCCCGATCTGGGGTTCTCGTTCTCGTCCAAGGCCGGGCTGCTGATCTCGGTGCCCGATGTCGCGGTTCGAGGTGCTCTGAACGGACGCGTACTTCAGCCGCGCGTCCAGATCAGCGAGCCGAGCTACCCGCCGCCACCGGGCTTGAGTTTCCTCGGCTTCATCGGTGTCGACAGTACGGCGCTGAGTTTCGCGGTGCTGGGCGTGGTCGATCTCAAACCCCTGCTCGAGATCCGCGTGCCGATGGCCGGGCACTTCCCGTTCAAGGCCGACAGCGACGATTGGTACGTCTACCTCGGGGCCGACGGGGCGCCCATGCAGGGCCGGTCCATTGGACCGATCTCCGCGAAGGTGCTGCCGGGGATACTCGATGTCGGGGCGGACGCCTACCTGATGCTGCGCGGTCGGGGGATCGCCGGCTGGCCCCACGGGCGCGATTCCGCAGCAGAGCCGCTCACGATCCCCGACGGGTTCGTGGCCGCCTTCGGGTTCGGCGTGCAGACCATGTTCGGTGTCCGGCCGATCGCCTGGGCCGAACTGTTCGCGAGCCTTGATCTGCTGCTCGGCACCAAACCACCGACCCTGGCCGGCTTCGGTCGCGCGGGCGGCAGTCTGCACCTGGGGCCGTTCTCGCTCGGCGTGCAGGCGACGGTCAACTTCCTGGTGCGGGAGCAGTCGAGTTATCTGTGGGCTCAGGTCACCGGGCGCATCGAGTTGCTGTTCTTCGACATTGAGGCGACGGTGACGCTCGCCTTCGGTGACGAACCGCAGCTCACGATGCCCGACGCCGATCGTCACCCGCTCGACCATCTCTTGGGCTCGGTGCGCGATGGGTCGCTGGGTGTACTGACCGATGACAGCTATCGAGTGCTCGCCCCACTCGTCGAAGACCCGAGCCGGATCACCCCCGAGATGAACGTGTGGCCCGACACGATCGTCTCGCTGCCCTTCGCCATTGCGCCGGTGATCGGGCCGGACGCCGGCTCACAGTTCCCCGGGATCCTCGGGCCAGGAGCCATCGCGCCCCGGAAGGTCGGCAGCGAGATGTTGTGGTACCAGTGGCAGCTCGATGCGCTGACGTTGCGGGACGTCTCCGCCGAACCAGACCCGACCGTTGGGGGCACAGTGCCGCCGGGTGCCGGGCTCGCGGCCAGCTGGCAGGTGCCGCGCATCCCAGGTGCCGGCTCCTCGGATGTCGCGGAACTCGTGCTGCTGTCGAACGGCAGGGACCTATGGGTCAATCGACTGGCCGATGCAGGCGAGGGACGACAACCTCCGGTGCTGAAGGCCTCGGCAGACCTGTGCCGGCGACGGGTGAGTGCGCAACCGGGATGGGCGGTCGGGTGGCTGGCAGGCAAAGCAAATCCCGGTTTCCGCCTGCCGCCCGAGCCGACGAGCATGAACCGCCTGGACAGTCGCGTCGAGGCCACCATGCGTCACTTCGGAGTGGCCCTGGAGACCGGACCGACGGCACTGGACGAGGCCTTCACGATGCCGCCACCGTTCTGGATCGAGCCGGCGCGGTTGGTCGGCTGGCCGGTATCCCAGGAGATCAAGCATCTCTTCCACGGTCATATCGAGGCACCCAACCTGCACGGGCCGGCAGGCATGACGGTCGGTGAGCTGGTCGAGGCCGGCTACCCGTTCGTCGGTCAGCAGATCATTCTCGAACCGGCAGAGCTGATCCTCGACGGCCTGCTCGTCCTGGTTGCGGAACGTGAGCTGTTCGACATCGGCGAGCGATTTGCCGGCATCCAGGTGTGGGATGACCTGGGTGAACAGTGGCCGGTAGCCGACTTCATCGATCTGCCCACAGGGCAGAATGCTGCGCTGCTGTGGGCGCCCTCCACGGACGGCGTCACGTCGATCACCGTGACCTTCCCGATCGGGGTGCCACTGGGCGTCGTCGGCCTGGGTGGGGTCACCGTGAACGCGTGGGAGGCGGCGAAACGCGAGAACGACGCGATCGCCAGCGAGGTGAGCCGACTTCAGCAGGCAACCGCCCAGGGTCCGAAGACCGACCCGAGCACGAACTCGCCGCACGAACGCACCATCTTGAGCCCGGGCCGGCTTTATCGCATCGACGTCGACATGTCCTGGTCGGGTGAGATCTCTAAGCAGGACGAGTCGGGGCAGATCGTGGTCGCGGCGACCAGGTCGGACGAAACCACGTACACACCCCAGGGCTCCGCCACGGCGTTGTCGACCCGGCGGCAGTTGTTCTTCCGGACAGCGCCGGTGCCGCAGCCGCAGCCACCGCCCAGCTATGGCCTGACGGGCTACCTCCCGTGGCTGTTCATCAGGCAGGACGTGTTCCAGCCCGAGATGCTGGAGCGTTACCTGGGAGGCTATGAGCCTGCCCAGAGCGAGGAGTGTCGGTTCTGCGACGACCCACTGCGCGCGCATTTCCGTCAGGACCACGTTGCCGCGCTGGCCAAGACCTATGGCTTCGACCTGCGCGTCGCGGTCCGGCGGCTCGACCGGCCAGGCCCGCAGCACGCGGTGCCGCGGCTCTTGCCGATGGCGTGGACGACTGCACTGGATCCGGATCAGCTGTCGCACGCCGACCGACTCCGCTGGAGCTACGCCGCCGACTCCGAATGCGGCGTCCCGAAACCCGGAGCGACCGGCAGCGCTTCGCTGCAGCTCGATCCCGAGGCCTGGTACGAGGTGTACGTGCTGGCGAAGGCCGCGAATTCAGCGCTCGCGGACGGCCGTTTGCCGGGGGTGACGTTCCGGACCTCACGGTGGCGAACCCCGCGCGCGATGCTCGCCGGTCTGGGCTTCCCGACGGCGGATGAACCCAGCCCAGCCGGGCTGGTCGTCGGCGACCTGCTGGTCAACACGCCCGAGAGTGTCGGCAGTGGCTTTTCCGAGGGCGACCAGGAGTATCAGCGGGCGCTGTCGGCGCTGGGCCTTGAGGGCTGGCCGCTCGCTACGACGCCGCGGCTGAGCCGACTCTGGGTGCGGGGCACAGGTGCGGGCTGGCTGCTCGCTGGATTGATGATCGAATCGCCCGAGCCGATCCACCGGCCCGGCCGGCTGGTGGTCAGCCTTGCACTGGAATCCGCCGCCGGCGGAGAGACTCCATTCGATATCGGACGACGCGACCGTTGCGGATCGCGGCTGATCTACCTGGCCCATCGGCCGTTCCAGGTCAATGATCCGCTGGGCGGGTTCGCGCAGTTCGTGCTGAAGGCCAGGAGCTGGCTCGGCGCGGAGGTGACCGATCTGCGTGGTCTGTCGACCGTGCCCCGCAAGCCCGCGTTCTGGGAGGATCCGTCATGACGTCACTGTTCGCCCCACCCGAGCTGTTGTCCGCCTATGCGATCGCCGAGGACGGCAGTGGCCCGGACTTGCCCTTCGGCACCCACCTGCGTGTCTTCGCCGGGCTCGGTGCCAGCTTCCCGCTCGCCCCGTTCGCGGTCTACAAGATCGTCAGCCAGCCATCGGAGCTGGTCCACGTCCGAGTTGCCGACCGCGAAGGTCGCCCCCATCGCGACCTTGATCTGGCTCGCCTGGGAGCGGCCGACATCCAGCTGGAGTTCGGCGACGACGACAGCTGGCGAACCGTTCGGCTCGACCTGATCGACCCCGACGGCAGGCTGGAGGGCGCGGCAATGCTGGGCCCTCGCGGCAGGCGATCCGCCGTCGTCCGGGACCAGCCACCCTGGCTGTTCTCCGGGCCGTTCATGCACCGGCTGCACCTATGGGGCAGCTCCAGCCAAGTCGGGATCAACCCGCGGCACGTGCCCTGGTATGAGGTGTTCGAGGGCTTCCACGAGTTGGCCGGTGTGCTGGGGCTCCCCATCGACGGCGAGCACACCTGGTATGCACATGGGGACCCGTCTGAGGCCGCGGCGCGGGTGGAGCGCGGTGCGCCGCAGTGCCTGAGCCCGATGGACCGCCCAGACGGCCAACACGTGGGCATCTCGCCGGATGAGGAGCTGCGGCGGGTGGCGGCAATGCTCGCGTCCGGGCAGTTGGGTGGCGGTCTGGAGGCGCTCCTGGCCCGTCTGGTGGACGACGAGCTGCCGCCTTGGCGGCAATATGAGCATCAGCCGATGCGCGACCCGAACGGCAAACGACAGGTCGTCCGGGCGCCCCGGCTGGGGGCCCTGCAAACCGCCGCGATGGATCCAGGGCTGGCCCGCCACTTCGGCTTCGCAACGCAGTTCGATGATCTGCCCGACCTTGATGGAGGGGGCGGCTGGGATACGCTGGCTGTCGTCGGCCTGCTGGCGCTGGACCCCCGCGAGTACCTTCGGCGAAGTATCGATCTGACCGCGTTACACGATGACCAGCGTCCGGGAACCGATGCCCTGCTGGAGTCCCTGATGTGGGCGTTGGAGCACTCAGGCGGGCTGGACCCGCGTCCGGCCATCGCGGAGCGAATGCGTTTCGTGCGCCGTGAAGGCCTGGTCGCGGCCCCCTTCCTCACGGTGGTGGCGCCGGTGCCGCCCTGGTCACCGCCGGTGCTCGACAGGCCTCAGATCGTCGATCACCGCTGGCAGACCGCGACCGACGGAAACCCTTCGGCGCGGTACCGGGCGAGCCTGGCATTCCCGCAGCGGCAGGCCGGCTCCCTGGCCGCCCTGGCTGCCCAGATCGACGGCGAGTGGGCGGTGCGTCACGACCCGCTCGATATTCCCGACGGTCAGCCGGTGCAGCGGGCCGTCCCGCGCATTGTCGGCTATGAAAGTGACCCGTCCGCCCGCGTGCGAGGGCAAGGTGGGGGAACGTTGGAACCGGCGGGCCTGCTGTCCGACGAGGATATTCCTGACATTGGCCCCCTCGACTACCGAGTGTGGGCATCAGACATGTTCGGACGATTCGGACAGCCGGTTGATTTCACGATCGAGCCGCCGCCCCGGCCGGTCCCGCCGCCACCCGTGCTGAGATACCACCTTGAGCGCGCCGAGATCGAGCCTTCGGCCGGTGGCGAGCAATCTCCGGGCGCGGTCAGGCTCATGATCGCGACACCGCATCCGTTCCCCGCCACCAGGTTCAGCCCGGCAGAGTCGCAACTACTGGGATCAGCGATCGTCGTCCCCCGCATCGACGACCTGGCCGCGGGTTCACGGACGATCGAGTCGGTGACCCTCGGGCTCGCGGGTCGGCTAGAAACGCTGACAACGACAGATTCAGGGTTCACCGAGGTCGAACTGGCGTTGCCTCGGCTCGCTCCGCAACAACGCGGACGCTGGACATTGACCGGCTACTTCACAGACACCACCGGGGTGGATTCCGCGGTCGCGACTTTGCCTATCGAGGTGACCGACCCGCGTCCACCGAAGGTCTACCCGACGGGCATCGGGTTGTTCTGGAGTTCGTCGCCCGGTCCGTCTCCCGATGTCGAAGTCACGCTCAGTTGGCCGGCCCTGGCCGGGTCGAAGCACCGGGTCTATCTGAGTGACCAGCAGGGGCTGGGGCTGCGGCCGCAGGACGTCGCGGAGGCCGTCGCAGGGGTAGCGCCCTCGCGTGGCCGTGTCGCAGCTGCGGGCTGTCGGCGGGTGCTCGATGGTGGCCAGATCGGCCGCACGGCGTTTCGATTGCTGACCGAATCGCCGGTGGTGGCCGGGGCGGGCGGGGCGCGCTTCACCACCCGGCTGCCGCGCAGCCTGGAGACGGTGCAGTTCCTCCGGATCGTGCCGCTTGGACCCGATGGAGCCGAGCCGCCCTTCGATAGCTGCGGCATCGTGGCGGTCGCCGTTCCCGACAGCCGTCGCCCGATTGCCCCTCGCATCCAGGGTGAAGTCAATCCCACCACCGGCGCGGCCACGCTGCGCGTCGTCACCGATGGATTCGACCGCGGCACGCTCCAACGCGACGAGCCCGGTCTGTTCGATCCGGGTGCCGAGGGCGCAGCGCCCCCGCGATTCCGGATCCGGCGCGCGGTTGGCTCGGTCGCAGATCCGATCTACGCACGGGTCGTGCAGGAAGGAGAGATGGCACTCGACACGAGCGCGACGCCCGCCGTGTTCGAGGCAGCATTCGTAGACATCGGCACCGGTCGTGGGTTGGAGCCATTCGTCCGCTACGTCTACTGGGCAGAGGCCCGGCTTCCCCCTGAACGCCGGATCCCGGCCGGATTCACGCTGCTCGACCCGCCGGGCGGCGTCACGGTCCCGGAGCCAACGGCCAGGCAGCCACACCCGCGACCGCTCAGTCCACCATCGGCACCGCGTGTCCTGATGTATCTGCCACCCAATCCACCGGACCGGCCCGGAGCCGACGCCATCACGGTCGTCCGGGGGCCCGGAAACGCCGCGGACGAGGTGAAACTCGTCATCACCGTGGCGGACCCGCCCCGATCGCATTCCCTTGCGATCGGACCGTACCGGGCCGCCATCTGGTACCAATGGCCCGGCCACGCCATCCGCTCGGCGGTGACGGAGCAGGCCTGGCCCGAGATGCCGGATGGTGTCGTCCGCATCGTCGTGAAGGTGCCGGTGGGTCTCGCCGCAGACAACGTCCTGAGCCTGCGGGTCGCGTTCGTCGACCCCGCCGGCCGAATCGGCGAGGTCGCCTCGCTGCACGTGTGAACAATCCGAAACCGGTCGGTCCCCTCGGATCAATCCCAATATGAGTAGGAGCAGCAATGCACGAGATGGTTCAGGAATCTTGGATGCGTTTCAACGAGCCCCTCGAGGGCATCGTCAACTTCATGTATCTGGACGTCAAGGGCTGGGTCAGCACCGGCATGGGCAACAAGATCGACGAGACCGCGCGGCCGAACTCAGCGCCGTCGGCGGCGGAGCGTCAGGCATCCTTACGGCTGGCTAATCAACTGAATTGGTACGACCAAAGCACCGGAGCGGCCGCTTCGCCGGCCGAGGTGGCGTCCGCCTGGGACGCGGTGAAAGCGCGCCTCGATCTGGCGCCTCAGGGACACCGGGCCTTCGAGGGGCTGACCCGACTGCGGGTGACGAACGCGGAGATCGCGCGCATCGTCCAGCAGAAGTTGCTGGAGATGGAGCGCACGCTGGTCACCCGTCCGGAGTTCAGCAGCTTCGCGGCCTGGCCGGCCAATGCGCAACTCGGCACGCTGAGCATGAGCTGGGGGATGGGTCCGATGTTCCGGTTCCCCAAGTTCCAGGCGTTCGTGGCGAGCGGGCGGTGGGCGGCGGCCGCGGAGGAGTGCAAGTTCAACCCGGACGAAGGCACCATCCGCTATCGCAACAAGCTCGACCGAATGCATTTCCTCCTTGCCCAGAAGATCGCCGACCAGCACCTCCCCGTCGAGTACCTGGTCATCGCCCTCGACTCGGTCCTGGCCGTTCAACATGGCCTTTGGATGCTGGGCTACGACCCCGGCCCCCAGGACGGTGGGGACGGCCCGAAGACCCAGGCCGGAGTCAGGTCCTTCCAGTCCGCTGTGGGTCTGGTGGCCAATGGCGCCTGGAATGACCCGGCCACGCAGCTGGAGTTGGCCGGTGCGCTGGCCTCGGATGGGTGGACCATCGCCGGCTGACTAGCCGATGCGTCCTGAACGAGCAGCTTCTTAGAAACCCTAGGATCACCTCAATGAAACGGAGTTCACCATGTCGTTCACAGTCGAAATGAATCATCCGCTGGGTCCCGCATCGCAACAGGGCGGCTACGGCGGGCCAGGCGTCGGCGGTCATCAAGGTCCGCATTGGTACATCGCATTCGGCATGGACCTGGCGGCGCCCGCCGGGACGAGCGTTTTCGCCGCATTCGATGCCCACCTGACCAAGGTGCAGCAGCACGTACCGGCCGCCGACACGGGGGCCGTCTATGGCGCCCAGCTGTTCATGCGCTCGCCCAACGACATGATGGGCGCGTTCTATACCCACATCACGGGTGTGCCGGCCGGGCTCACGGCTGGGTCGTGGGTCTCCCGCGGTGACTACCTGGGCCGGATCTACGCGTCCGGAGGAATCCCGGCGCACCTGCACATGGCCATCGTCGAGATTATCGGCGGTGCCCCGAACGGCCGATATGCCGGCGTCGACCTCTACGGCAGCTTCCTCAACACGCCGGGGCCCTGGACGGTCACGTTCTTCCAGAACGGTGCCCCGCCGAGCATCACGGCAGGCGGTGGCGGACCGACCACGATCGACTTGTCGTCCCTGCGCGGCGTTCAACAGGGCCTGGCCGCACTCGGGTTCGATCCGGGCCCAATCGATGGCATCGACGGGCCACGGACGCGAGCGGCCGTCTCCGCCTTCCAGCGCCAGGTGATGCTGATGAACCCAGCGACCGGATCCGCCGACCCGGTGACCAGAGCCGCCCTGGCCGCCAGGCTTCGGCTGGCCGGTTTTGTCGTGGTGGGCGCCTAAGCCGCGTAGGACAAGAACCTCGCGCCGCACGATCGATCGCGTCCGGCCCATTGACGAGAGGAGGAACTCAGCGATGCTAGCGCGGGAGGCGCCCGGGCAGGGCGAGGGAGATCAGCATTCCCGCGACCGTGAATCCCATCGTCCACCAGAACGAGTGCTGGAACCCGCTAGTGAGCGCAGCAGTGGTGGTGGCGCTGGCGACTGAGTGGGTGAGGATCATCGCGAGCACCGCACCGCCGAAGGAGCCGCCGACCTGCGTGGAGATCCGCGTGATGATCGAGGCATCCGGCACTTCGCTACGCTGAAGCCCACGGAATCCGAGTGCCATGAGCGGTACGGTCACCGCGCCGAGGCCAAAGCCGCGCACCAGCAGCGCCGCCATCAGCCACACCTCGTTCGTCTGGCCGGTGGCGAATGCGAAGGGCAGCGTGCCGATGGCGACGAGCGCGAAACCCGCCACGGCGAGCCATCGCGCGCTCATCCGGTCGGAGAGCCTGCCTGCAATCGACCGGCTCAGGAAGGTGCCGACGCCCTGCGGGACCAGAAGCACGCCCGCCATAAGTGGGGTCATCCCGCGCAGCTGCTGGAAATACAAGGGCAGCAGGAGCATTGCGCCGTACAAGGTGATCCCGGATAGGAACAGCAGCAGCGACGAGGACGCGAGCGGCCAGTGTTTGATCAGCCTCAGGTCGAGCAGTGCCTTCGCTCCGCGGGGCAGTGCCCAGGCGACGAAGGCCACGAGCAGCACGATGCCCGTCAGCATCGGCCACAGCACGTCGCTGCGGCCAAAGCCGCCGTCGTCGCCGGTGTTCGAAAGTCCCCAGAGCACGCCGACGAGACCGAGGGCCATCAGCGCGAACCCCACCCCGTCGAACGGTGCCCGCCTGACCGGCCCGTCAGCCGGCATGAAGATCACGGCGAGGATGATTCCGGCGACACAGTACGGCACATTCACCCAGAACATCCATGACCAGTGGAGGTTCTGCAGGATGAGGCCGCCGAGTACGGGACCGAGAATCGGCCCGAGCACGGCCGGCAGGCTCACCACCGACATGACCCGGCCCAGGTTCTTTCCTCCGGCGGCCTGCATCACAAGCGTTGACATCAGCGGCATCATCACGCCGCCGCCAACACCTTGGACGACACGGAACGTGATCAGACTGCCCGCATTCCACGCGAGGCTGGAGAGGATCGAGCCGGTCAGGAAGATCGCGAGGGCGATGAGCCAAAGGCGCTTCGCCCCGAATACACGTTGCGCCCAGCCGGTGATCGGGATCACGACGGCCAAGGCGAGCAGATAGCCGGTGGTAACCCACTGGATGGTGGAGATCGGTGCGTTCAGTTCGATGGACAGCGTGTGCAGGGCCACCGCGACGATGGTGGTGTCGAACAGCACGGCGAGCGCGCCGACCAGCACCACCCAGACGGTGCGCCAAACAGCAGGGTCGACCGCGGTCGACTCGGTCTTCAAGTCGGACATCTGCTCCTCCAATTACCAACACGCTGTATGTAATTGAATAGCGTACACTCTGTTGGTAGATGCGAGATCCAGGATTCGAGGAGCCCATGAGCCCGGACGACAGCGCACAGCGAAGCACTCCTAAGCGTCGCCGCGGCAGCGTGCTCGAGGCTGCGCTGCTCGATGCTGCATGGGAGGAACTCGTCAACAAGGGCTACGACCGCTTCACCATCGAATCCGTTGCCGAACGGGCGCATACGAGCCGCGATGTGATCTACCGCCGCTGGCCCAGTAAGGCCGAGCTGCTGCAGGCTGCTGCCACCCGGGCGGGCAAACAGGAGGAGGTTGTCGTCCCCGACACCGGAACGTTACGGGGCGACCTGATTGAGCTGCTGCAGCAGGCGAGCCGCACGAGAGCGCACTTGGCGGTGCATATGATCCTGCAGCTCGGCGGCTACCACGCCGAGACCGGGGCGAGTCTCGCAGACTTGCGCAGCGCCTTCCTCTCCGAGCGAGGAAACGCCATGCAGATCATCCTTGAGCGCGCCGTCGCACGCGGCGAGGTCGACCCCGCCAAGCTCACTCCGCGAGTCATCGCAGTACCGTTCGACCTCTACCGGCAAGAACTCCTGATGACTTTGAAAGCTGTCCCTGACGAGGCCGCCGAATCGATCCTCGACGAGGTATTCCTCCCGCTGGTTGCGGTTGACTGAGTGAACGGGTCTGCTGGCGCCTATGGTGGCACGGCCGAGTCCAGTTCGCTGGTATTGATGGGCCGCAGAAATGCTGAGCGCGCGAATCGCTGATGTCCACGGGAAACATCGAGCCGAACGAGTGTCCGAGAGAGGACTTGAACCTCCACGCCCTAAAACGGGCACTAGCACCTCAAGCTAGCGCGTCTACCTATTCCGCCACCCGGACGAGTGTCTTCGCTCATTTTTCGAGCGCCAGGAAACAATAGCATCAAAGCGTCCTGAACTGCGAACCGGCAGGTCATCGCCGAGTTGCGCTCCCTGGACCGCCGATTCGGCCGGGGAGAGCCCGTCCTGATCCGACCGCCCGGAGGCCGCTGGCCACCGCAGACGATGACTCGCGTGCCGACCCTCCTGGCGGCTTCCCAGTCATCATTCGCGGCCGAGGTGAGGCCCGCCGGTGACATCGTCCAAGGCGGCCACAATGGGGTCGGGTAGCTTCTGATCGTCCACCGACAGCAGGGACGACAACTGCTGAACCGTCCGAGCTCCGAGCAACGGCGCGGTGACGCCCGGAGCATCGCGCACCCACAGCAAGGCCACCTGTGGCGTTGTCATCCGCAAGCCATCGGCGGCGCGCGCGACGGCGTCCACGACCGCATTCGAGCGGGCATCGAGATACGGCTCGATGAACCAGGCCATGTGATCGCGTCCACCCCGTGAATCGCGGGGGATACCGCCTCGGTACTTTCCGGTGAGCACCCCACGGCCCAACGGCGACCAGGGGAAAAGTCCCATGCCATGGTGCTGCAGCGCCGGAAGCACTTCGACCTCGGCTCGCCGCGCGAGCAGTGAATACTCGATCTGCCCGCTCACCAGACGAGCTCGTCCGGGAACTGCCCGCTGCCAGGCGGCCGCGGTGCCGAGCTGCCAGCCGATGTAGTTGCAGACGCCCACATAGCGCGTCATGCCGGCACTCACCGCTTGGTCGAGTGCTGCGAGAGTCTCATCCAAAGGGGCATCGCCCCAGGCGTGCACCTGCCACAGATCGACATGGTCGGTGCGCAGCCGCCGCAGGGAATCTGCCAGATCGTCCAGCAGTGCGCCTTTGGAGGTGTCCACCACCTGAGAGCCGCCGTGCGTCCCGAATCCGGCCTTGGCAGCGATCACGAGATCGTCGCGGCGCAGATCGCTGCGCATGAAACGACCGATCAGTTCCTCCGCTCGGCCGCCGCCATAGGCGGGAGCAGTATCGATCAGATCGCCGCCGGCGTCCACGAATGTCCGGAGCAACTCCCGCGCGGTATCCGGGGCGACATCGCCGCCCCACGTCATGGTGCCGAGTCCTAGCCGTCCGACGCTCAGTCCACTGGAGCCCACTGCCCGTCGTTGCATGGGGTTCAGCTTACGCAGCCGCTGACGATCGGGGCCTGCGGATTGAGGTAGCCGGTGAGGATCAGCACGGCCAGCACGATCGCGAGCCCCACCCGGTAGATGACGAACGGGGTGAATGAGTGAGTGGTGATGTAGCGCAGCAGCCAGGAGATCACGGCATAACCGACCAGCCCGGCGATGATCGTGGCGAGGATCGTCGGTCCCCAGGCCACACAGGCATCAGCGCCGATGTCCTTCAGCTTGTAGACGCCCGAACCGAAGACCGCCGGGATGGCGAGCAAGAAGGCGTAGCGGGTGGCCGCCGGACGCGAATAGCCCATGAACAATCCACCCGAGATCGTTCCCCCCGAGCGTGAAACACCCGGGATCAGCGCGCAGGCCTGAGCAAGACCGAAGATGATGGCGTCTCGCCAGCTCAGGTCTTTGAGTTCTTTGAAGCTGAGTTGACGGCGGCCCGCGCCGGGTACCGGCTCGTTCTTGGCCGCGATCCGGTCGGCCCAGCCCAGCACCAGGCCGACGCCTCCGAGCATGGCGACCGTGATCCACAGGTTGCGCAGTGTGGTGTCGATGGTGTCTTGAAAGAGGACACCCAGCACCACGATCGGCAGTGAGCCGACGATCACGAACCAGCCCATCCGGGCGTCCGGATCGCTGCTCGGTACCTTCTTGACCAGCGATAGCGCCCACTGCTTGACGATGCGGACGATGTCGTGCCAGAAGTAGATGAGCACTGCGGTCTCGGTGCCCAGCTGGGTGACCGCGGTGAACGCAGAACCGGGATCGTGGCCGGAGAAGAAGAGCTGGCCGACAACCAATTGGTGGGCGCTGGAACTCACGGGCAGAAACTCGGTGAGTCCCTGGACGATGCCCAGCACGATGGCCTCTAGCCAACCCATAGACGATCCTTCCAACATGCGGGCAACCCGGGGCCGGGCCGATCCCGCCCGCAAGCCTAGCCCTGCGTGCCCCAGGCATCCGGATACCGGCTCCGCGATGATCACTGGAAGCCCTCGTGCCGCCAGATTCGTCATCCCACTGGTCGCAATCTCAGCGCGGCGCCATCAAGACGCTTACCCTGAATCTCATGGAGCTGACCCATCGGTACGCCTTCCCTGACAGGTTTGTCAGTGGGGCGGTCGGTGACCCCGAAAGACGGGTCTTCTTCGTCCAGACCCGGCAAGGATCCCGGATGACCAATGTGGTTTGCGAGCGCCAGCAGATTCATGTGCTGGCCGATCACATCAGGCAGGTGCTCGACGAACTCGAGAAGATGGACGAGAGCTTCTCGGACTCCCAGATCGGCCGCTCGCGTCCCTTCGACATCGAGCCTCTAGATGTGCCGTTGGACGAGGATTTCCGAGCCGGGACGATGACGATCACCTGGGTACCGGAGACCGTCTCGTTGAAGGTCGAACTCTTCGCGCAGGGGGTCTATCGCAAGATGGCAAGCCCCGGGGTGCCCGGTATCGATGACAAGGTTCTTCAAGTCGTCATCACCCTTGATCAGGCGCGCGACTTCATCGCTCGCACCGGCAGGCTTCTCGGCACTCACAACCCGAGCTGCCCGTTCTGTGGCCAGCCGATCTGGCCAACCGGCCATCTGTGTCCCCGCTGCAATGGGTATCGCAAACCGCTGATCGACTTCGCTTAGCGGGCAATGATCAGGCCGCATTGACGAATCCCGCTAGATTTGACCCCATGCATGCCTGGCCTGCCGTCCGCGTTCCGCGTCTGCCCCGAAACACCAATCTCGAAATCGATGATCGGGTGCGTGTATGGGATTCCGAATCTCGTTCGCTGAAGGCGGTCGGACCCCAATCGGGCACGGCGGGGCTCTATGTCTGTGGTATCACGCCGTATGACGCGACCCATCTGGGGCACGCCTTCACCTATTTGACCTTCGATCTGCTGCAACGTGTCTGGCGCGATCTGGGCCTCGATGTCACCTATGCGCAGAACATCACCGACGTGGACGATCCGCTGCT
>NZ_JAVTWX010000087.1:27759-48127 GCF_032229645.1 Brooklawnia sp. | reverse complement strand
ATGAGACCACTTCGATACTCGATCAATGTCACGCTCGACGGCTGCTGTCATCACGAGGCAGGGCTTCCGCCGGACGAGGAGTCGATGCGTTATTGGGCCGCTGAAATGGCAGGAGCCGATGCCCTGCTGTTCGGACGGGTGACCTACGAGATGATGGAGTCGGCTTGGCGTAAGCCGGCCACGGGCGTGTGGCCCGACTGGATGGACGCGTGGGAAGTTCCGTTCGCCGAGACGATCGACCGGGCGAAGAAGTACGTCGTGTCGAGCACGCTGAGCGGAGTCGATTGGAATGCCGAGCTGGTGCGCGGCGACTTGGGGCAAGCGGTTCAGCGGCTAAAACAAGAGCCAGGCAAGGGCCTGTGGGTGGGCGGAGTAACGCTCCCCCTGGCGCTGGCAGACCTGGGACTAATCGACGAGTACGAGTTCCTTGTGCAGCCGGTCCTTGCCGGACGCGGGCCGACGTTGCTCGCCGGTCTGCGCGAGCGCATCCAGCTCGAGCTCGTGGATCGCCATGAGTTCGGCTCGGGAGTGGTCGCCTTGCGGTACCGGTCCACACGAGTTCCGGACTGACGTCTTCTGTCCCGGCACATTGGCCGCTGCTTCGTGACAGAACACCGGCTCGGATTCGCCTTGCCGCGTGCCGGCCGTGCCGTCGAACGAGCCATCTGAGTGCGCAATTCCTGCCGGCGGCCCCACGGCCACGATCGTCAGTTCGTCACTGCGTACGTTGCGCG
Organism: Brooklawnia sp.; assembly: GCF_032229645.1. Classification (NCBI taxonomy): domain Bacteria; kingdom Bacillati; phylum Actinomycetota; class Actinomycetes; order Propionibacteriales; family Propionibacteriaceae; genus Brooklawnia; species Brooklawnia sp. The sequence continues at coordinate 47,393 of NZ_JAVTWX010000087.1, read as the reverse complement.
CTGTTTTGCGAGCGGTTCGGTGCAGTGCCAAGTCCCATGTGATATAACCGTATACAGGTTAGCCTGACCTAACCATGAATAATGTGGAGCGGGTTGATCCCGACAGCAGAGGAGTTCTGGTGCCAGATCCGTGGCAGATATACGACCAGTTAATCGAGGTCATTCCCGCTGAGGTGAGCGTTGTCGCTGCGGGAGTGGGACCGCGGTGGTGCCGGGTCAGATCGTCCGAAGGCGGGCTCGGCATGGCATATGCGTTCGCCGACAACTCTCGTCCCGCTCTGCGTGACGGCGAAGGCCTTGTCGGGGCGCCGTTGCGAGAGGTCGCCTCGCTGGCGAAGAGCTGGAACTTCGCCGAAGCGGGCATCGCCATGGCAGCGATCAACGCGTGGTACTCGCAACCAGAGCGGGCTGAGGCCCACGGATTCACGCGGTGCGAGGCGAACAACTGGGAACGGTTGTTTCACCCGTATTCGGATGCGGTGGCCGGCAAGACCGTCTCGGTCATCGGTCATTTTCCTTTCGCTCCCGCGGCGTTGGCGAGGGCGGCCGAGTTGCGCGTCCTCGAACGCAGCACCCAGGCCGGGGACTACCCGGATTCGGCGTGCGAGTATCTGCTTCCCAGCAGCGACTATGTGTTCATTTCGGGCTCCGCGTTCGTCAACAAGACGATGCCGCGGCTGCTGGAACTCGCGCGGAACGCGACGACGATCGTGGTCGGCCCATCCACGCCGCTGAGCCCGCTGTTGTTCGATCACGGGGTGGACGTCTGCACCGGGTTCGTCCCTTCGGCGCCGGACGAACTCTTCGATGTCCTCGAAGGTGGCACTCCGGCGAGCATGTACGACCACGCGTATCGGGTGGAGCAGGGCCATAACTGAGCTGAATCCAAACCGGCAACCGATGTTGCTGACGAACCTGAATAGAAGAATGCCCGCAGCGGTGGCGGCGGGCCCATACCCGAGGTGAGGAAAAGATGAAATCCAAGTTCGGCGCACTCATTGCGCTGGCCCTGGCAGGCAGCGTAGCGCTGGCCGGCTGCTCGTCCGGCAGCAGCTCTTCGAGCGCCACCGCGGCGTCCGAGACGACCGCAAATACCCCACAGCAGACCGGACCCCATACCGTGACCGATCATTCGGGCGCGCAGGTCGAGATCCCCGCGCAGATCAATAGCGTGGCTTTCGAACAGATTCCGCTGGTGTCGACCTACGTCGCATATTTCGATGGCGAGGCGCCGAATATCGTAGCCACCTCCGAGCGTCTCGTGAACATGATGGACGACACGATGCTCGCCGAGATCGCCCCGGAAGCACTCGATGTGGACACCTCCTTCGACAACCAGGGCACCATCAATGCGGAGACCCTGCTCGGCATTGGGCCCGATGTCGTCTTCAACAATGCCCGTAATGCGCAGAATCGCGGTGCCATGGAGGCCGCAGGCTTGACGGTGGTCGGCTTCGACACCATGGGCGCACCCACCGACACCTACGTGCGATGGCTTCGGCTGCTGGAGGACGTCTACAACGAGCCCGGCAAGAACGATGCCAAGATCGCCTATGGCGATACGCTCATCAACGATGCGGAAGCGCGCGCATCCCGGGTTCCCGAAGACCAGAAGCGATCCGCACTGATCGTGATGGGCGCCAACAAGGGCATGCTCGTGGTCGCCGGAGGTCAGGACGGGTGGTTCACCGACCGTTGGGCCGAGACCATGAACTTCACCAACGTGACTGCGGACTCCCAAGAGGGAACCATGCCGGTCAATGCCGAGCAACTGCAGGCTTGGGATCCTGATGTCATTCTCGTCACCGGCAAGGGCCAAAGCTCGATGACGGCTGCCGAGATCTTGAACAATCAGGTGGAGGGCATCGATCTATCCACGCTGCGGGCCGTGCAGAATGGCGAGGTCTATACCACCGAATTGGGTATGTGGAATTGGTTCACCCCAGGCCCGGATGCGCCGGTCGCGGCGAATTGGATCGGCTCGAAGCTGTATCCGGCCGAATTCGACGACGTTGACCTGGTCACGATGACCCAGGACTACTACGCGCAGATGTATGGCCATCAGGTAAGCGGGGAGCGCGCTGCCAAGATTCTGGATCCGGATGCCGGTCTACGCTGAGACCTCATCCACTGCGCCCGCCCAGTCGCGGAGCAGACCGAACTCCGAGCCCAGGAGCGTGGCCAGGTCGGGATTGACGGGCGCATTGGTCTGCGATGGTCGGCTCAGGCCGTGGTTCGTCGTCGTCCTATGGCTGGTGCTGGCCGGTTGCGCAGCGGCCTCGGTTCTCGCGGGCCGCTACGGCGTCACGCTGTCACAGGTCGTCACGGCGCTTTGGGAGTATGCCGGTGGCCGGGAGTTCTCGGATCCCAATGTCGGATCGGTGCTCTTCGGCGTCCGGCTTCCCCGCACGGTGCTGGCCATCGTCGTCGGCTCAGGACTGGCCGTGGCCGGCGCAGCCTTTCAATCGGTCTTCTCCAACCCGCTCGCCACGCCCGACACGCTGGGCGTGGCGGCGGGCACCTCCATCGGAGCGGTGCTGGCTTTGCTGCTGGAGTGGAGTCTGCTGGGTGTGCAGCTGCTCGCGCTGCTCTTCGGTCTGATCGCGATGGCGGTCACCGCGGCGATCGCTCGGCAGCGGGGACGAACCTCGATTGTCATGCTGGTGCTGGCCGGAGTCATCGTCTCCGCGATCGCCAACGCGGTGATCTCGTTGCTCAAGCTAGTCGCCGACCCCACATCGAAGCTGCCCGAGATCACTTACTGGCTGATGGGGTCGATGGCCGGCGTCGGCTTCGACGCCATCGCGTTGGGAGCACCGCTCATCGTGCTGGGCTCGCTCACCATCTATCTGCTGCGCTGGCGGCTCAACGTGCTCGCGCTTTCCGAGGACGAGGCGCGGGCAGCCGGGCTCAACCTCAAGGTGCTGCGTCCGGTGGTTATCGTGAGCGCCACGGTGATCACCGCGTCAGTGGTGTCGATGTGCGGGCAGGTGGGCTGGATCGGTCTGCTGGTTCCGCATTGCGCCCGGATGCTGGTGGGCAACAACAACCGGGTCATCATCCCGGTGTCGCTGCTGCTGGGCGCCATCATGATGCTGCTGATCGACACCCTGGCGCGCACCATTACTGCGTCGGAGATTCCCATCTCCGTGCTCACCGCCCTACTGGGGGCGCCCTTCTTCATCGTCCTGCTGCGTCGAACCGGAGGTAATTGGCGATGACCTTCGCGGTGATCGATGGCGCATTCCGATATCCGCATGCCAGGACAGCAATTCTCGATGGAATCAACTTCTCCGTGGACGAGGGCGAGTTGCTCGCCGTGCTCGGCCCCAACGGCGCGGGAAAGACCACCCTCATGCGCGCCATGATCGGGCTGCTGCAGTGGAGCGGCGGTCGCTCCGAGATCGACGGCGTCAACCTGAACGAGATGACCCAGCGAGAGATCGGACGCACCATCGCCTACGTGCCGCAGGCCCGGTCGGCGGTCACCCTGTCGCTAACGGGCCTCGACATGGTGACCGTTGGCCGGGCGCCGCACCTGGGCATCTTCGAGCAGCCCGGCGTGAGGGAACGGGCCAGGGCGTGGGAGACGATGGTCTCGATCGGAGCCGGTCATTTGGCCCAGATGCCGTGCGGCAACATGTCCGGTGGGCAATTCCAGATGGTTCTCATCGCGCGAGCGCTCGTCGCCGAGCCGAGGATCCTCGTTCTTGATGAGCCGGAGACGGGCCTCGACTTTCACAATCAGCTGGTGGTGCTGAAGCTGCTGCGCCGACTCGTCGCGGAGGCGAAGCTGACCGTCATAATGAATACCCACTATCCGGCGCATGCCCTGCGGGTGGCCGACAGAGTAATTCTGGTCGATGCTGCCCATCGTCCGGTATCGGGGTCGGTAACCGAGGTCATGACCGAGCAGCGGCTCGCCGAGGTCTTCGACGTGGAAGTGCGAATTTCCGATGTCAACTACGACGATCAGCAGATTCCCACCGTCACCGCCATGGACCTGCGAGGGTGACAGACCATCTGCGGTCGCGGGCCCTGCCCCGGCGGGAATCCTCGATCCCTCCGTGATCGTGCAGTTCTGGACGACGACAGTGGGAGTGTTTCACCGGTCAAACCGGCGGAACACTCCCACTCTCCAGGGCGGAAGAAGCCCGCGATCACCTACGGTCGGCAAACTCGGCCGGCTGTTGAAATTGCCTGTCAGTGCCGCATTCGACAGCTTTCAACGGCAGCCAAGACGCCGGAATCAGATCTGGTAGTAGAGATCGAACTCGTAGGGATGCGGACGCTGACGCAGGGCATCGAGTTCTTCGCGCTTCAGGCCGATCCAGGTCTCGAGCAGGTCGGGCGTGAACACGTCGCCGGCCAGCAGGAAGTCCTTGTCAGCGTCGAGGGCATCAAGCACCTCTTCCAGCGAACCCGGAACCTGAGTCACCTGAGCGTGCTCTTCGGGAGGCAGCTCGTAGAGGTCCTTGTCGACCGGAGCCGGCGGCTCGATGCGGTTCTGGATGCCATCAATGCCGGCGAGCAGCAGGGCAGCGAAAGCCAGGTACGGATTCGCCGACGGATCGGGGCAGCGGAACTCGATGCGCTTGGCCTTCGGGTTCGACCCGGTAATCGGGATGCGGATGCAAGCCGAACGGTTGCGGGCCGAGTAGACCAGGTTCACCGGAGCCTCGAAGCCCGGCACCAGACGATGGAAGCTGTTGATCGTCGGGTTGGTGAAGGCCAGCAGCGCCGGAGCGTGCTTGAGCAGACCACCGATGTACCAGCGAGCGAGGTCGGACAGCTGAGCGTAGCCATTCTCGTCATAGAACAGCGGCTTGCCCTCGTTCCAGATCGACTGGTGACAGTGCATGCCCGAACCGTTGTCGCCGAAGACGGGCTTCGGCATGAAGGTCGCCGACTTGCCGTTCACGTAGGCGGTGTTCTTGACCAGGTACTTGAACTTCATGACGTTGTCAGCACTGGTCAGCAACTCATCGAAACGCCAGTTGATCTCGGCCTGGCCGGCGGCGCCGACCTCGTGGTGGGCGCGCTCGATGATCAGGCCGGCGTCCTCACAGTGCTTGACGATCTCGTCGCGCAGGTCGCCGTAGTGGTCAGCGGGAGCCACCGGGAAGTAGCCGCCCTTGGTCTTGACCTTGTAGCCGAGGTTGCCGCGTTCTTCTTCGCGGGCGCTGTTCCAGCCAGCCGACTCGGCGTCCACCGAGTAGAACGAGCTGTGGCCGTTGGTCTCGTAGCGCACGTCATCGAAGACGTAGAACTCGGCCTCGGGAGCGAAGAAGGCGGTGTCGCCGATGCCCGTGGTGGCCAGGTAGGCCTGGGCCTTCTTGGCGATGTTGCGCGGATCCCTGCTGTAGGGCTCCTTGGTCAGCGGGTCGTGGACGAAGAAGTTCACCACCAGGGTCTTCGACTTGCGGAACGGGTCGAGGTAAGCCGAGGTCGGGTCGGGCATCAGAGCCATATCGGACTCGTTGATGGTCTGGAAGCCCGTTACGGACGAGCCGTCGAAGGCCAGCCCCTCCTCGAAGACTTCGGGACCGAACGAACCTGCCGGCACGGTGAAATGCTGCATCACACCTGGCAGATCGCAGAAACGAACGTCAACGTTCTCGACGTTCTCGTCCTTGATGTACGCCAAGAGATCGTCGGCGCCTTGGAACATTTGGTCTCCTCCAACTAGACGACCCGGGGTTTCCCGGCCCGCTGAATCAGTGAACGGGTTTACGCTATCCAGCCAATCTAGCGGAGGTGTTGCGTCAACGTTACAGCCATGTAACGCCTGCCCGGGAGGTCGCCGAGCGTGACTGAAAGTGATTTGCACCTTGTCACCTCGGAAAAGGACGCTCGGTCCGGCTTCAGCCTCTTGGCCACTTCTGCGTCTTGTCCGAGACCGATCTCAGCTTCTCTTCCACGTGCTTCATAGCCAGGTCCAACTGCTCATCGAGCACCCTAGGCGCCTTGTTGCCGAAGATATGGCGAGACAAGCTTCGCGAAGCGCTCGCGCACCGTGCCCAGCAACTCGTCCGCAGGCAGACCCCAGATCGACTTGTTGAAGATCTCGACCTCGACATCGCCGGTGTAGCCGGCTTCTTCGACCCGCGAGGTGATGGTAGCGAAGTCGATATATCCATCACCCATGAAACCACGCGAGTTGAGCGTGTCGGGTTCGAGCGGCAGTACCCAATCGCTCACCTGGTAGGACGAAATACGGCCGCTTCGTCCGGCTCGGGCAATCTGCTCGGCCAGCTGAGGATCCCACCAGACGTGGTAGGTGTCGACCACAACCCCGACGGCCGCCGGATCGAATGCCTCGGCGATATCGAGGCTTTGGCCCAGGGTGGACAGCACTCCCCGGTCACCCGCGAAGATCGGATGCATTGGCTCGAGCGCCAACCGCACTCCGCGAGACTGTGCGTAGGGAACCAGATCTGCGACTCGGTCAACGACGCGTTGCCGGGCAGCGATGAGATCACGGTCGCCGTCGGGAAGCGCCGGACCGCCGAAGTCGCTGGCGGCGAGCAGACCTCCGACCACCATCACGAGCTCCGGCGCACCCAGGCCGGCTGCCTCGTCGATCGCGGCCTTGTTATCGGCCAGCGCCCATGCGATGGCATCGGGACCGGAGGCCGTCATGAACCCGCCACGGCACAGCGACGAAACCCGTAGCCCGGCCTGCTTGGCCAGCTGCACGGTGCGTTCGACTCCAGTCTCGGCGACTCGGTCGCGCCAGAAGCCGATTGCCTGGTAGCCGTGCTCGGCAGCCGCAGCTATTGCTGTGGGGATGTCGAGGTTCTTGGCGGTGGCGGTATTGAGGGAAAGACGGTTGGTGGACATCACAGCACCGGGATCCGCATGCCGCCGTCGACGTAGATGATGTCGCCGGTCGAGTACTTCAGGCGTCCTTCGGCCAGCACCATGACTGCTTCGGCAACGTCGTCGGGCTCGCCCCAGCGAGGGATCGGGCAGTTGCCATCTTCGAGAATGTACTTGTCGTACTTGCCGGTGACGACCTTCGTCATCTCGGTGCGGATGATGCCGGGGCTGACCTCGTAGACAGGGATGCCGTGCTCGGCCAGCCGGATCGCGAAGAGCTTGGTCGCCATGCTGACCCCGGCTTTCGAGATGCAGTATTCGCCGCGGTTGGTCGACACCATGGTCGCCGAGGCAGAGCCGGTGTTCACGATGATGCCGGGCTGGCCGCCAGGATTGCGCGGCGAGTTTGTGATCATCAGTGCCGCCACCTTTTGGGTGAGCAGCAGTGGCCCGCGCAGGTTGACGTCCATGACGCGGTCGTAGCTCTCGACCGGCATCTCCAAGATGTCAACGCGCTGAGCCGGACCAGTACCGGCGTTGTTGCAGAGCAGATCGATCTGACCGAACCTCGCGACCGTCTCGTTGACGAGGGTCTCGCGAGTGGATGCATCGGTGATGTCGCCGAGCAGGGAGTAGATGCGTCCGGCCTCGACGAGCCGATGGAACTGGTCGTCGGCCGACGCTTTGCGCGCCAGCACGCCGACATTGTATCCGGCTGCGATCAACTTCTTCGCGATGGCCAGACCGATTCCCCTGCTGCCACCGGTAACGATGGCGGTGGGCTGATTCATGGGTTGCTCCTTTGCAGTTGGGTCGAATGGGAGTGAGAGAGCCAGGCGCCGCCAGGCAGATTCACCGGACAGGACCAGTCGACTGACGCACGACCAGGCTGGCCAACAGCACAACCTCTTCACGCGTGGTGCTCTGACCAGAGATGATCTTCTCGAGTAGCTCGACGGCTGCGATACCCAGGCGTTCGAGAGGCATTGCCATGGTGGTCAGTGGAGGCTGAGTCGCCTCGGAGATCAGTACATCGTCCGTGCCGACAACGCTGATGTCATCGGGCACCCGCACGCCGCGTTGCTGAAGGCGTGACAAGATCCCCATCGCCACCAGATCGTTGAACGCGATGACCGCGCTGACACCTGCCGAGATGACCAAATCAGCCGCGGCGATGCCGCCATGCGCAAAGGCCGCGAAGTTTCCCAGGTGGGCGATCTCGATTTGGTCGGATTCGTCGTCGATTCGGCGAAGCTCAGCGCTACGGACAGCCTCCGATGGCGAGGCAACCGAGCCACCGACGTAACCGATGCGCTCGTGACCAAGGGCGTGAAGATGCCTGACGATCTGCCGCATGGCATCGTCCTCGTCCACACTCGCTGAGCTCACCGAATCGGCAGAGTGGTTGACCAGAACCATCGGCACGCTCGCGGCCATCTCGGCGATCTGACTGTCGGTCGAACGACTGGAACATGAGATCACGCCTTGCACGCTAGGCAGCAACCCGTTGAGCAGCCCGGCCTCTTGTTCGATGTCTTCGCTCGTATTCGCCACGATCATGTTGAACGATCGCGTGTGGGCTCGCTGCTGAGCGGCCTTTGCAATTGCAGCAAAGTACGGGTTGGCGATGTCGGGGGCCATGAAGGCTATCGTCGGGTGGTCGGTGGGGGCTTGTTGCGGACGACGCACCGGCGCAGGCTCATAGCCGAGTGCCTCTGCGGCCTTCCGTACGCGGCCGAGTGTGGCAGGAGACAACCTATCCGGGTGCGTGTAGGCCCGTGACACGGTGGAAACCGAGACGCCCGCACGTTGCGCGACCTGAAGAGCGCTCGATGTCATCGGCGAACCTTTCCGCATCAAGTCGTTTGAAGAGCGAGTACTGCCTGCCTGTCAACCAGTTCGGAGAGACTCCGATCCGAGGATGAGCCGAGTCTATTGAGGTGCCATGGGAGGCGTCAAGCAGCAAGTGCTGCAATTGCAAGGAGGGCCCGCTAGGCTGTGCGGCATGGCGAATACCGAAGTACGCACTGTCGGGGGTCTGAACCTCGAGGTACTCACGACCAACTCGGTCGTCATCGGCACTGGCTCTGCCGGATTCTGCGCGGCCACCAGACTCGTCGACTTCGGCCAGGACGATGTCGTCATCGTTACCGACAAGACCAAGGCCGGCACGTCGCGCAACGCAGGCTCTGACAAGCAGACGTATTACAAGCTGACGTTGGCCGGATCAGAGCCGGACTCCGTGCGTGAGATGGCAAATACGCTGTTCTCGGGCGGGGCTATGGACGGCGACAACGCGCTGGCCGAGGCGGCGCTGTCGGCTAGAGCCTTCTTGCATCTCTGCGATATCGGCGTGCCGTTTCCCCGCAACGAGTACGGCGAGTTCGTCGGTTACAAGACCGACCACGACCCCCGCCAGCGCGCCACCTCGGTTGGACCGTACACGTCGCGTTCCATGGTGGAGGCGCTGGAAAGCGAGGCAAATCAGCAGGGGATTACGGTTATCTCGGAATGTCGGGTGGTGGACCTGATCGTCGCTGACCAAGAGGTGATCGGCGTCCTGCTGCTCAGGCGGGATAGAGACTGGGATCCGGCCGATCCACCGTTCTTGCTGGTCAGATGCACCAACGTGGTTTATGCCACCGGAGGTCCCGCGATGCTCTACGCCAACAGCGTCTTCCCGCACGGCCAGTGGGGAGCCTCGGGCGCCGGTTACCGCGCCGGAGCCGTCGGCAAGAATGTCACCGAGTGGCAGTTCGGACTGGCGTCGGTTCGTCCGAGGTGGAATGTCTCGGGCAGCTATATGCAGGTCGTACCGCGATTCATCTCGACCGAGCCGGATGGCAGCGATCCGCGCGAGTTCCTGCTGGATGCGATCGGTGACCGTGGACGACTCGCGTCGCTGGTCTTCCTCAAGGGCTATCAGTGGCCTTTCGATATTCGAAAGGCCCGCGAAGGATCGTCGGTGATCGACCTGCTGGTCTATCGCGAGACCCAGTTGCGTGGTCGTCGTGTCTACCTGGATTTCATGCACAATGTCGCTGACCAGGCATTCACCCTGGACGATCTCGAGCCGGAGGCCCGCAGCTACCTGGAGCGTGCCGGGGCTGTGCAAGGCAGCCCGATCAAGCGGCTGATGCACATGAACCGCCCGGCCTATGACTTCTATCTTGAGAAGGGGCCCAAGGTCGATCTTGCCACCGAGATGCTCGAGGTCGATGTCTGTGCCCAGCACAACAACGGCGGCTTCGCCGTCGACTCGTGGTGGCGGTCGAATCTGGAGGGCTTCTTTCCGGTCGGTGAGGCTGCCGGCTCGCACGGTGTCTATCGCCCGGGTGGTTCGGCTCTCAACAGCGGCCAGGTCGGCGCCACCCGGGCTGCCGAGTACATTGCGAAGCGTCGCACCCAGCTGCCCGGGGACGACTCAACGGCGTTCGAAACCGCTGCGGCCCAGCGCGTCGCCGAGGCTCTCGAACTGGTCGAGGCAGCGGCCTCGAATGCGGCGGGCGGCACGCAGCTCACCCCGCTCGATCTGCTGAGGCAGTTGAGCGAGCTGATGAGCGTCGATGCCGGGCCAGTTCGATCTACCGAATCGATCGACGAAGTCTGCTCGGCGGTCACCCAGTGGCTTGCCGAACTGCCGCGAATCGTTGCTGCCGCTCCGGATGCTCGGCGACTCATCGACCGGATCTTCCTGCTTCGCGACGCGCTGACAACGGCGTTCGTCTATACCGCAGCCATGCAGGACTTCGCCGGCACGAATGCGGGATCGCGTGGTTCAGTGCTCTATTCGGACGACGCCGGAAGCTTCCCTGTTGAAGGGGATCTCGACCAGGTCCGTTACGCAGCCGACCGCCCCGGCGTCTTCAAGTTCCGGCTGTCCGGCCCCGAGCTGGATGCTACGACTCAAGAGGTGCGCTTAATACCCACCGACCGTGGAGAGGCCCCGCAGGTCGGCATCAGCTGGCGCGCTGTGCGTCCGATCCCTAGCGAGAACGATTTCTTCGAGAACGTCTGGCGACAGTACCGCCAGAGCGGGGGAGTGCCGGGCTAGGGAGATTGCGCGGAAAGCTTGTCTCCCGAATCTCACGCGTCGCCCAGGCTGGTGCCGACCGCACGGGCGGCCTCCACCCAGGGGTGATCCAGTGGCACGTACTTCACCTTGCCGCCGACTTCTTTGAGTGGGATCGTTCCCGTGTCGGTGCCCTTCGCGGTCACCATGATGCCGAATTCACCTGCGTCCACCAGTTCAGCGCCCTTGGTGCCCAGCCGTGTTGCCAGCAGGCGGTCTTGGGCGCACGGGGTGCCACCGCGCTGCACATATCCGAGGATCGTGACGCGTGATTCCAGACCCGTCGCGTCCTCCAGCCGGGTTGCCAGCTTGAGTGTGTTGTCGCGCATCGAGCGCTCAAGATCCTGCTTGGCTTTCTTCGCCGCGGCCTTGGCCGCGACACTGGATGCTTCGTTGACCAAAGCCTGGGCCCCCAACATCGCCATCGAGTCGGCCTGATTGCGGGCGCCCTCAGCGACGGCGATCACCGAGAAGCTGAGTCCCTCTTTGCGGCGCTGCTCCACTGCCTTGACGATGACGCCAACGTCGTATGGCACCTCGGGCAGCAAGATGATGTCGGCGCCGCCGGCGATGCCGGATCCCAGCGCCAACCAACCTGCGCGGTGACCCATGATCTCGGCGAGGATGATGCGATGGTGCGAGTGGGCCGTCGAGTGCAGGCGATCGACAGCTTCGGTCGCGATCTCCAGCGCAGTCGAAAAGCCGAAAGAGTCATCGGTGCCGATGATGTCATTGTCGATGGTCTTCGGAAGATGAATCACGTTGAGCCCGGCCTTGGAGAGCTTATAGGCGTTGCGCGCAGTGCCGCCGCCGCCAAGGGTCACCAAGGCGTCGAGACCGAGCTTCTCGTAGTTGTCGACGATCGTCGGCACCATGTCGCGGACCTCGCCGTCCATGACCATGCGATCCACCTTGTCGCGGCTGGTTCCAAGAATCGTCCCGCCGACTGTAAGGATGCCTGACAATGCCTTGCCATCGAGGTTCATGAAGCGGTTTTCCGCCAGTCCCCGCACGCCGTCATGGAACCCGATCAACTCCATCCCGTGCTTGCGGATGGCGGCCTTGCCAAAGCCGCGGATTGCCGCGTTGAGTCCGGGGCAGTCGCCGCCGGCCGTCAGGATTCCGACCTTCTTCTCGGGCATGCGGTTCTCCTTGTCGTGCTGGTTCTCCTTGCCTAGCTGGCGTCATCTTGTCACGAATGACGGCGCGCGTCAGGATCCAGCTCGACTTGGCGCACCAGATGAGTGGCCTCGATCGGATCAGCGTCCGAAGATGTGAGCACGTTCGCGCACCCACTCTGCCAACAGCTCTGGGTATCTCTCGGCGACGAATTCGCTCAGATCAATCATCGACCGGACGCGTAGCCAAGCTCTGCTTCCTTCCGGGAGCGCTTGGAGCGACTTCGTCAAGGCAGCCAGTGGTCGGCGCATATTTGCCGCGTAATTGCGCCCATATTCGTTTTCGTCCACGAGATCGTAGACGTCGGCTCGCTCCCCTGGAGGCCGAGTACGCATGATACGGCCGGCTTTTTCAAGCTCGCGGAGCGCGGTGCTTGCCGATCCGGAGCTCGCACCTATGAGTTCGCGGAGTTCCTTGGCCGTAAACGGTGCGAGGTCCTGGTAAAGGAAGAAGGCTGCGTAGAAGCGCCAGGCCATGCGTGACATGGGTGGGTCCGCCAGAGCTACAGCCACCGTCTCGATCTGCTGGGCAACGGCGCCCCGATCAATGTCGGGCTGCGGCTCGGTGTTGTCATTCACGGCCCCCACAGTAGTCGTCCGAGCGCCGGCCGAGCCGGCAGTACCACCGTTGCTGCCTTATCCAATCGCGTCGCGACAAGGTGATGGAGCACTCGGTGCGGGGGCCTTGAGGATAGTTCGAGCAGACTATTGACCTCTGCTCGCAACCACTGCTACCGTTCTTCCATCTCGTAGAGTTCAGAGATCTCTGAAACGCCAGAGCGGACCATGGTTGGTTCGAAGGGCCATTCAGATAGGTCCTGTTGTCGGTCTTCGACGTAGACGTCGGAGCGCAATGAAGATTGGAGAATACGGGTGGTTGATCAATTGGCGGTCGAACGCCTCGAGCGTGGGGCGTATGACATCAAAATCAAGCTATTGAAGCTTGCACAACAGACCGTGATTCACATCGGTGGAGATCTGTCCGTGGCAGATCTCATGACTGCGCTATGGCAGTACAAGATTAACTATCGGGCGGATGAACCGAAGTGGGAAGAGCGGGATCGTTTCGTCTTATCGAAGGGGCATGCTTCAGCAGTGACGTCGTTCTGTCAGGCATCGATCGGCTGCTACAACCCTGAGGAAATCTATGCGGAATATGCGACAGATATGGGTCGATTCGGAATGCACTCGTGCAATCTGAAGAATCCGCATGTCGAGGTGTCGACGGGCTCGCTGGGACATGGACTGCCGGTATCGGGAGGCATTGCCGCCGCGCTTCGTGCCAAGGGAAACCGCACGAGCCGCGTGTACACCGTTGTGGGGGATGGCGAACTGGATGAGGGCTCGATGTGGGAGACCATCATGTTGGCCCCGCACATGAAGCTCGGCAACCTCGTGGTTCTTGTGGACAAGAACGGTCTGTCATTCGACGGCCCTGTCGAGAAGATTCTTGACCTGGGTGATCTTGCGAAGAAGTTCACCGACTTCGGCTGGAATGTTCAAGAGATCGATGGCCACAAGATGGACGAGATCGTCCGGGCGTTGGACGCGCTGCCTGCCGCAGATTCCGACAAGCCCTCGGTGATCATCGGGCATACCGTCAAGGGCCATGGCGTCAGCTTCATGGAAAGCGCGCCCAAGTGGCACGCAGGGATGCTGTCCGACAGTGATCACGCACAGGCATTGGAAGAAATCACCGCGGCATTCGATGAGGGGAAGGCTAGGGCATGAGCACCATCACAGTCGACGTAATTTTCTCAAGCCTGCGTGACGCGGTCGGAGCACATTTAGCGGATATGGGAGAACGAAATCCGAAGATGATGGTCACGACCGCCGACGTTGCGACGTCGAGTCGAGTCAGCAGATTTGTCGATCGATTCCCCGAGCGCTTTTACAATGTGGGCATCGCGGAACAGAATCTGATGAGCTTCAGCGCAGGCTTGGCGCATGAAGGATTCATGCCTTACGCATTCACCTTCGCTCCCTTTGCGTCCATGCGTAGCTGTGAACAGATCCGCACCGACATTTGCTACAACGGTCTACCTGTGCGCATCATCGGCAACAATGCTGGCTATTCGAATGCAGACTCAGGCGCCACGCACTGCGCGCTTGAAGACGTAGCCATCACCTCGGCGATGGGCAATATGACCGTTATCGAGCCTGGTGACCCGGCCCAGATGAAGCAGGTGCTCGACGCCACCATGGATTGGGACGGCCCGATCTACATCCGGATGGGCCGTGAGGCAACCGGCAGCCTCTATGCCCCCGATGCCCCGTATGCGATCGGGAAGGCCGGAATCCCGGTCGAAGGAAACGACGGCGCGTTTATCTGTTCCGGAATCGTCGTGCATCACGCCGTCGAAGCGTCGAATCGGCTCACGGACGATTTCGGTGTCTCGGTGCGCGTGGTCGATATGCACACCATCAAGCCCTTGGACACCGAGGCGGTGCTCAGCGCCGCCGAGACCGGGCACGTGATTGCGGCGCAGGACCACTCCATTGTCGGCGGGCTCGGGTATGCGGTCGGAGCCACCTTGGCGCAGGCCGGCGTCGGTATCGATTTCGAGGTTCGGGGATGCCCCGATCACTACGTGCCGGTGGCCACCGCCAACTACCTGTATCACCTCAACGGCTATGACGCCGACGGCCTGTACGAGGGCATGAAGTCGATGCTCAAGCTGGATAACTGAGGGAGTCAGCGTGACTGAGTATTTTCCGGTTCATGTCGGTAAAACCGTTGTTGTCACCGGTGGAACTCAAGGCATCGGTCTTGCCGTCGTCCGCCGCTTCTTGAACGAAGGCGCGAATGTCGTCGCCGCAGATATCGTGAACACCACCGAATTCCCGACCAATGTGGCAGACATAGCCACGGCTGAGCGGGCGCATTTTGTTCAGATGGACGTCACCGAATTCGCCTCTGTGGAGAGCGGAATCAAGGAGGTTCTCGATCTCTGCGGCACAATCGACGTTTTGGTCTGTAACGCCGGGTTCGCCAAGTTCGGAGACATCGAAACCGTCTCGATGGACGACTGGCAGGACACCTTGGACGTCATCCTGAATGGTGCCTTCTATTGTGTCCGCGCCGCACTGCCCGCTCTCAAGCAGAGCCATGGCAATGTGGTGAGCACGGCATCCATTTCGGGCTACGGCGTCAACTATTCGCTGAACGCCTACTTCGCCGCCAAGGCCGGGCTGATCAATCTCACTCGCTACATGGCCCTGGAATACGGAAAGTCCGGAATCCGGTTCAACGCCGTCGCGCCCGGCCCCATCCGCTCGCATCCGAACGAAGGGACGGTTTTCGACAACGAGGAGCTTCTGGCCTACTACCGTGATGTGACTCCGCTGGGGCGGCTCGGTCTGGTGGATGATTTGACCGGTGTCTACTCCTTCCTGGCGAGCGACAATGCCAGTTGGGTGACCGGACAGACAGTCGTCGCCGATGGCGGCTTGACGCTGTGGACCGGCGAATATGACCTCGGAAGAATTCAAGCGAAGCTCTCGTGAGCGAACGGGTGTTGTCAGGACCTGACCTATAAGGCTCGGACGATTCAGCTGCATCGGCAATAGTTCTGGAGGGCCGGTGGGGGTCAGATTCTTGGCCCCCACCGGGCTCCCCGTGAATTTCAGTAACAACGGATTCTCTGAATCGACGCAAGTACTTGCTTAGCGCGGTCCGGAGATTCATCAAGACGTGCTGTCTTATTGTCTCCTGATTCAAGAAATGAGTTCCTCGTGCATCAAAATAGTGAAAACTCGGAGGCCACTCCGATGCCTGTGGCAGGCAGTGCATCCACCGTGGCGGTCAATACGAAAATTAAACTTCCGGTGTGGCGGAAGATTGGCTACGCACTGGCTGACGGCGGAAACAACTTCAGCTATTCATTCATCATCTCGTTCCTCGTCTTCTTCGCAACCGACGTGGTCGGAGTAGCCGCAGCAATCATCGGTGGCATCGTGTTGGGATCGCGGCTGCTGGACGCCGTGCTCGACCCGATTATCGGTGGTCTCGCAGACAGAACCCGTACCAGGTGGGGAACCTATCGTCCATGGATTCTGTTCGGGTCGATTCCGCTCTGTGTGCTGCTCGTGCTGTGTTTCACAGTGCTTCCCATCGAATCGATCGCCGTCAAGACGGTCTTCTTGTGTGTCGTCTTCGTACTGTCGATCATCGTGTATTCCTGCGTCAATATCCCCTATAGCGCCGCGACCGCAGTGATCACCCGGGACACCGATGAGCGCGCCTCGGTGACCAGTTATCGCCTGATCGTTGCGGTGACTGTGGGTATCTTCATCATCGGCCAGGCGACCTTGCCACTCGTCGAATTCTTCGGCGGCGGCGACACCACCAGTCCCCGGGGCTGGCTGCTGACCGCTCTGGTCTATGCTGCGGCGGCCTTTGTGCTCTACCTGATCAGCTTCTTCACCATCGACGAGATCGTGCAGCCGCATGTCGAGAAGCAGACCTTCGGCGAGATGATCGGCGCCATGAAGGGCAATGGCCCGGCCTGGATTCTTTCTGCCGGTTTCTTGCTGCTGGGCGTCTTCTACTACGGCCGCAATTCGACCTATATGTACTACTTTACTTACGTGGCGGGCGATCAGAACCTCTACACCCCGTTCATGATGTGCGTGGCGATCGGCAGCCTGCTGGGTGCCTTTGCAGTGCCGATCATCGGGCCGAAGCTGGCAAACAAGGCGACTTTCCCGGTAGGTGCCTTCATTGTGGCGGGGGTCCTCATGATCGCTGCTCAGTTCATCGACCCGGTCGCCAACTGGTGGCTGTTCCTGGTGATCAACGTCGTGACCTCGTTCGGGATCGTCGGAGGAATGACCATGATGTACGGCATGGTGCCCGACACAACCGAGTACGGCGAATGGAAGACCGGTATCCGGGCGGCCGGCTTTATCTCGGCATTCATCACCTTCGCCCTCAAGGTGGGCATGGCAATCGGTATCTCGAGCATCGGATTCGTACTGGATGCGTTCGATTATGTTGCGGGCGCCGAGCAATCAGCCGGCACCATCACGGCCATCAATGTCTTGATGAACCTGGGCCCGGGAATCCTCGCGCTCGTCTGTGCAGCCGTGTTCCTTAAGTACAAGCTGAACAAAGCGGCCTATTACCAGATTGTGGACGAGGTCGAATCGCGTCACACCGACTCGTGATCGCTGGACCGAATGCTTAAGCTCAAACGCTAGAAAGGAAAGACCATGAAGGTAATTGCTTATACCAGGCCCGGGGCGGGAATCGTCGATATTCCGGAACCTCAGATCGCTTCGCCCACCGAAGTCAAGATCAAGATGTCGTATGCGTCCATGTGCGGGTCGGACTTGCACGAATTCGCGGGCGACTTTGACTACTTGCTCCCCGGCGAGGGCCCGGTTCCGGTAGGACATGAGGGATCCGGCATCATCGCGGAACTCGGACCGGATGCCACTGCCAAGGGCCTGAAGGTCGGTGACAAGGTCAGCTTCTATTTCAACAACTATTGCGGTACTTGTCATTGGTGCCGCAATGGGCAGGAGCAATTCTGTTCGAACGTCGAAATCCGGATGGCCTATATGGCGGATTACATCGTCATGGATGAGCAGCAGGTCTTCAAGCTCAAAGACGACGCAGACCTCGTCGCTGCTTCGATCATCGAACCGGTGAGCATCTGTTTGCGCGGTCTCGACCTCGCCGCTCCGGTGCCGGGTCAGACCTTGGCCGTGTTCGGTGGCGGAGGAATCGGTCAGGTAACCGCTCGGCTGGCCGTGCACTCAGGTTGTTCGTCCGTGACTCTTTTCGAACCGGTCGCGGCCAAGCGTCAGGTCGCCCTCGATGGCGGTATCCCGTACGCCTTCGACCCGATCACCGACGACGCCTACGAAAAGGCCATGGAGCTCACCGGTGGACGTGGCTACGACGTCGTCATGGAATGTTCGGGGGCCCAAAGCGCAGTCGAATCGGCCAAGAGGATCGTGTCGCGAGGCGGAACGATCGTCTTGTTGGCGACCTATAAGCCTGGCGCCGAGTTCACGATGCCGATTCACAAGGCATTCCTGGACGAAATCACCGTAGTCACCGGGGTCATGCAATCGCCCTATATGTTCCCGCGGTGCGTCGCGCTCTACGACCAACTCGGCTTGGACAAGCTGGCGACGGTATATGGGCCGGAAGACTTCCAGAAAGCCATCGACGACCAATCAACCGGAGATACCATCAAGGCAGTCTTCGATTTTACCAAGTAGAGACAGACTCGCTTCTTTCAATGGCTCGGCCCCGGCGGCGGGACCGGGTCATTGAAAGGGAAGGCAATAACATGACCAGCGAACCATTCAAGGTGCACGTTTCCGATGAAGACCTTGCGGATTTGCAATCACGGCTGGAGAAGACCCGGTTGGCCGACGATTTCGCCAATGACGATTGGAGCTACGGCACCAACGGCGACTATCTTCGCGAACTGCTCGACTATTGGATCAATGATTTCGACTGGCGCGCGCAAGAAGATCAGATCAACGAGCTGCCGAACTTTCGCACGACGATAGAGGGCATGCCCATTCACTACCTCCATCAAAAGGGGAAAGGACCTCATCCGATTCCGCTCATCATGAGCCACGGCTGGCCCTGGACCTTCTGGGATCTGAAGAAGGTCATCGGACCGCTCACCGATCCCGCCGCATATGGCGGGGATCCCGTAGACGCCTTCGACGTGGTCGTTCCGTCACTGCCCGGGTTTGGATTCTCGGTTCCTCTTCGGACCACCGGAATCAACTACTGGCGCACCGCCGATCTGTGGGAAAAGCTGATGCGCGATGAACTCGGCTACGACAAGTTCGCCGCGCAGGGCGCCGATTGGGGAGCGCTGGTCACCACCCAGCTCGGTCACAAATATGCGGACTCGCTGATCGGGCTTCACCTTCATTACGTTCTTCCGCTGAAGATCGTCGATATCCAATGGCCCGGGCCCGACGAGTACAGCAAGGACGAAGCGCACTGGTATGCGGAGAATGTGCGGCACGACCTGGAAGGATCGGCCTATGTGGCCATCCAAACGACCAGGCCGCAGACCCTCACGTGGGCAATGAACGACTCGCCGATCGGTCTGTGCGCGTGGATGCTGGAAAAGCGCCGCGAGTGGAGCGATTGCGGAGGTGAGGTCGAACGGCGCTTCACCAAGGACGAACTACTCACCGCGACAATGATCTACTGGATCGGCCAGAGCTTCGGCACATCGGCCCGATTCTATTCGGAAGGGCAGCGGAACCCCTGGCGGCCTTCGCACGATCTGACTCCGCAGGTGCAGGTTCCGACCGGTATCGCCGTATTCCCGAAGGACATCTACAAGATGCCGCGCGCGTACTGCGAGCAGATGTTCAACCTGAAGCGGTGGATGGTCATGCCCGAAGGCGGGCATTTCGGTTCGATGGAGGAGCCAGAGCTTCTGGTTGCCGAGATCAGGGCGTTTTTCCGGGAATTGCGCTAGATCGCCTGCTGTCGGGTCTGACGGAGGATCGGGAAGCGACACGCAGCTGCTGTGCGGCAACTCGGTCTTGGACGAAAGTGACTGCCGAAAGTG
>NZ_JAVTWX010000087.1:0-27659 GCF_032229645.1 Brooklawnia sp. | reverse complement strand
CGAAAGTGACTGCCGAAAGTGGCAGCGGCGGCGGGACGTTCGGCAGCTTGTGTGACTCTCGGCAGCCGCTGCGCGTCAGCGTGAGAGAATCTGCCTATGATCGAGATCCTGAATCCTGCCCAGGTGAGCCAAGCAAGGCAGACGGGGGCTTTGGTCGCCGACATCCTGCAAACCCTCAAGAAGCGCAGCACGATCGGGACGAATTTGCTGGAGATCGACGGTTGGACCCAGGAGATGATCGTCGATGCCGGGGCGCAGTCATGCTATGTCGACTACGCCCCTTCGTTCGGACGCGGCCCGTTCGGGCATTTCATCTGCACGGGCGTCAACGATGCCGTGCTGCATGGGCTGCCGCGTGACTATGCGCTGGCCGACGGCGATCTGCTGACTCTCGACCTGGCTGTGGTTCTCGGCGGTGTCGCCTCGGACGCAGCCATCAGCTTCGTCGTCGGCGATGTGCAGCCGCCCGAAAGTCTCGCGCTGATTGATGCCACCGAACGGGCACTGGCCGCAGGCATCGCTGCGGCTCGTCCAGGCAAGCACATCGGCGACATCTCGCATGCCGTGGGTGCGGTGCTGAAGCAGGAGGGGTATCTCGTCAACACTCAGTTCGGAGGTCACGGCATCGGTTCCACCATGCACCAAGATCCGCATATTCCGAACGATGGGCTCAGGGGCCGCGGTTTCAAGCTGCGTCCAGGACTGCTACTGGCCGTCGAGCCGTGGGTGATGTCCGACACCGCCGAACTCAAGATGGACGATGACGGCTGGACGTTGCGCAGCGTGACCGGTTGCCGCACAGCACACACTGAGCACACCATCGCCATCACCGAGCGAGGCGCCGAAATCCTCACCCGTCCTCAGCCGGCTTAACCGGCCCGGAGCTATTGCGTCCGGTCGCGGGTTGAGGCCACCCGCCCGACGGCGCCCGGCTTCGGGGTGCATGGCATGATCTCAGGGTGCTTGCCATTGCGGAAACGCTTCATGTCCAGTCCGAGGCCGCCGTTCACAAGGCCGAGGGTCTTGCCACGCCGGGCCGATTTCTCATCTCGGGGATGCTTGCCGGCGCTTACATCGGCATCGGTGTCGTCCTGATGGTGAGCGTGGCCGGCCCGCTCGCCGCAACAGGAGATGGTCTGACGAAGCTGATCTCTGGGGTGGTCTTCGGTTGCGCGCTCACATTGACGATCTTCGGCACCGTCGATCTCGCCACCTCGGCCATGATGCAACTGCCGGTCGGGGTCTACATGCGGGCGCTCAAACCCGGACCCGCGGCGGCTGCACTCGCGTTCATCTTCATCGCGAATTTCCTTGGCGCGGCCGCATTTGCTGCTCTCATCGTCGCGTCCGGAGTGCTCCACTCCAATGCACCCGCAGGTGCCATGATCGCGGACATGCTCGCGGCCAAGGCGAATGAAGGGCCATTGGAACTCTTCACCCGCGGCATCTTGTGCAACGTGCTCGTTGGTCTTGCCATCTTCATGGGCACGCGTGTCACCAGCGAAGTAGCCCGAATCGGGCTGACCTTCATCGCGATCACCCCGTTCATCAGTTCCGGCTTCGAGCACGTGATCGCCAATATGACCACCTTCATGATCGGCTTCTTGACCTCGGATCCCAATGCCACTCTCGCATCCTTCGGCTCCAATATGGCCTGGGTGGGGCTGGGGAATCTGGTGGGCGGCAGTGTTGTCATCGGTCTCGGATACTGGATGATCGCAGGCTCGCCGCGAGTGGATCGCCACGTGCCCGAACTATCCGGAATGGCCGCCTGACCTGCTCGGGCCGGACGCCACCACAGGCCTCGGGCCGGCCAGATTGTCTCGTCCTTGGGCAGTGAGCCGTCGTAACGACCCCCGATGGATTATCGCTGCGCCGGTTTAGTCCACGAGAGAGGTGGGTGTGAAGCTCACCGGAAATGGGGCCGTGACACAGAAGGTCTCGTCCGCCGCTGCATGGGCGGTTTCACGATAGGCCCCGTCGTACAACGCCAACGCCGTGACGGATGGTTCATCGGGGTCGACGAGCCAGTAGTGCGGGCATCCGGCGCGCTGCAGGCGCTCCCTTTTCAGCATGAGGTCGACTCCCCGAGTGGAGGGGGATAGCACCTCGACGGCGAGGAGGGGAGCAGTGGGCAGATCGCGTTCCGTAAAGTCACTCATCGGCGCCGCGATCAGATCTGGCTGGATGACCGTGTCGTTGGCGAGGACGACATCGAACGGGGCGAACAGCACCTCGAGCTCGTCCGCCGCGGCGGCATGAAGAATCAGGTGCAGGCGCGCCGCCACGCGTTGATGAAGGTGACGCGGAGACGGGCTCACGATCAGCACGCCGTCGATAAGTTCGTAGCGATGGCCATCGTCACTGGGCATCGCTTCCAAATCGGCGCGCGTGAGTGCCCTGCCGTAAGGCAGGAAGCTGGACGCGTCGGCTGTGGTCATATGAGTCATGGTAATCGGCCCTTTCATCCATGTCACCGATTCAACCCCCTACTCATCGGCGCGGAACGAGGAACTTCGTAGCTGTGGATAACTCAACTCGATATTCGGCACCGGAGCCCCCGTGGAGGGCGTCGAGTAGCGTGGGCACATGATGGCTACGCAGACAATCGGATTCATCGGCACCGGAGAGATCTCGGCGGCCATGGTGACCGGACTGGCGGGTGCGGCAGGCGCGCCCGAGCGCATCATGGTTTCCCCGCGCAGCGCGGACATCTCGGCGCGGCTGGCCACGGAGTTCCCCGGCACCGTCACGGTGGCGGAATCGAACGCCCAGGTGGCCGCTGCCTCAGACATCGTCGTGCTGGCGGTCCTTCCCCACCAATTGCACGAGGCGCTGGCCGGCCTCCGGTTCCGGCCCGAGCAGCTGGTGATCAGCTTGCTGGCAGGTGTCGCAATCGCCGATATCGCTGCAGCGGCGGACACCGACGTTCCTATCGTGCGGGCCGTGCCGATGCCAGCGGTGGCCAGGCGCGACTCCGTTACGGTGATGGCGCCGCCCGAACCGCGTGCCAGGGCCGTCTTCGACCTCTTGGGTGGGACCTTCGAGCTGGTCGCCGAGCCCGATCTGGCCGTCTACTCAGCGCTTACCGGCACCGTCAGCGGCTTCTACCGCTATCTCGACATCGTCTGCGGATGGGCAGCCGAACGCGGTGCCACGAGGGATGCAACGGAGCCGTTCGTGCGCGGTCTGTTCGCGAGTCTCGCACCAGCACTGAGGGACTCGAGCGTCGACCTCACGCACCTTGTCGAACACTCCGAGACTCCGGGCGGCCTAAACGAAGAGTTGCGCCAAGAGTTCTTCGACGGCAGTTCACCGGCGCTGCGCCAAGCGCTGGACGGGCTTTATGAGCGCGTCACTCCTCACTGAGCAGAGTGCGAACGACACTCGCGGAGAGCATATCGAGGCAGATCTGATCGTCGACGCTGACAGCTGGGCTGCTCAACCGAGTTGTTCGGCCAGCTCAAGCCAGCGTTCTTCGACCTCGGACGACTCTTGCTGGACGGCCCGAAGCTTCTCGTTCAGCTTGGTCAGGCCCTCGTAGTCGCTTGGATCGTGAGTGGCCATCTTCTCTTGAAGTTTGGCGCTCTGCCCGGCCAGCCGTTCGAGCTTTCGCTCGGACGCTGCCAACTCCTTGCGGGCCGCATGCTCCTCGGCGCCGGAGGAGGACTGCTGGCTCATCAGATCCGATGATCGTGAGGCTGAGACCGGTGTCTGAGCGGCGGTTTCCTGCAGGCGCAGGTATTCGTCCACCCCGCCCGGCACATGCCGCAGCCTGCCGTCGATGATCGCATACTGCTGATCGGTGACCCGCTCGACGAGATAGCGGTCGTGCGACACCACGATGAGGGTTCCCGGCCACGAATCAAGCAGATCCTCCATCGCGGCCAGCATGTCGGTGTCGACATCGTTCGAAGGCTCATCGAGAACCATTACATTGGGTTCGCTCAACAGCACCAGCAGAAATTGCAGGCGGCGCTTCTGGCCGCCTGACAGCTCGCCGACCCGCGCCGACAGGTGCTGGGAGGAAAATCCCAGGCGCTCCAACAATTGGGCGGGCGTCAGTTCTTTGCCACCCACCGGATAGCTCGCCCGATGACGCGCCAGCACATCACGCACCAGATCGTCGGTGAGCTCGTCCAGTTCATGGAACTGCTGGTCGAGCACCGCCAGCTGCACGGTCTTGCCGCGTTTCACCCGCCCGGCAGTCGGTTTGATGTCTCCGGAAATCAGGCCCAGCAGGGTCGACTTGCCTGCTCCGTTGGCGCCGAGCACAGCGCTGCGCTCGCCCGGTGCGATCTGCCAGGTCACCTGATGCAGGACCTCGCGTCCATCGAAACCAGCGGACGCGCCGAGCAAATCGACGACATCCTTGCCCAGCCTGGCCACCGCCAGCCGGTCGAGTTCGAGCTTGTCGCGGGGTGGTGGCTCGTTGGCGATGAGTTCGTTCGCGGCCTCAATGCGGAACCTCGGTTTGGAGGTGCGGGCGGGTGCCCCACGACGCAGCCAGGCCAGTTCTTTGCGCATCAGATTCTGCCGCTTCGCCTCGGTGGCCGCCGCAATCCGGTCGCGTTCGACTCGCTGCAGCACGTAGGCCGCGTAGCCGCCCTCGAAAGGCTCCACGATCTGGTCGTGTACCTCCCAGGTGGCGGTGGCGACCTCGTCCAAGAACCAGCGATCGTGGGTCACCACCAGCAGCCCGCCGGCGGTGGGCGCCCAGCGGTTCTTCAGATGGTGGGCGAGCCAGGTGATGCCCTCCATGTCGAGGTGGTTGGTCGGCTCGTCGAGAGCGACCACATCCCATTCGCCGGCCAGCAAGGACGCCAGGGCAACCCTGCGGCGCTGGCCACCGCTCAGGGTGCCGACCTTCGTGTCCCAATCGAGGTCGGGCACCAGGCCACCCAGAACGTCACGGATCTTGGGGTCACCGGCCCATTCATATTCAGGCACGTCACCGACGATGGTGAACCCGACGCTCGCCTGGCCGTCCAGGGTATCGGCTTGATCGAGCACCCCGATCCGAAGGCCACCTCGGCGGGTGACCTGGCCCGAGTTCGGCTGAATTCGGTCGGACAACATGCCCAGCAACGACGATTTTCCGTCGCCGTTGCGCCCGACGACACCGATGCGATCGCCCTCGTTGATACCGAGGGTCACCGAGTCGAAGACGACCTGCGTCGGGTATTCAAGATGCAGGGCCTCGGCCCCGAGAAGATGCGCCATCCGGTCAGCGACCGCGCATTGCCTTGCGGGAGCCCTTCATATTGGTTGGCAGCGGTCCCTTCGGCACCGGAATGCGAGACTTCATCGCGTCGAGGGCCTTGAGTCTGCTCTGCACCTCGGCGATCTCGATGCTGTCCAGCTTGGCGGGCAGCTTTTCGACGTACTTCTGCAGCTTGTCCATCGGCACCTGGCCTTCGCCCTCGCCCATGACGGCGGTATGCACCTCAATGCCGTAGAGCACCTGCTGGTGGCGCTTGGTCTCGGTGTTGAGCAGGGACTTCAGCCGGCCCGGATCCCCGTCGCCGACCAGCACCACACCGGGCGCACCCACGACGCGGTGGATGCAGTCCTGCTGGCGGGTGACCACGATGGCCGGCTGAACAGTCCACTTCTTCTTGTTCAGCATGCCGAGCGGAACCTCGCCGGCGCCGGGCACCCCTTTGTAGCGAACGTAGGTGGCCTTCTTGGTGCGGTGGGTGAGCATGTAGAGCGCGGCAGTGACGCCGAGCAGAATGCCCATGATCAGGCCCCAGATCCAGTAGCCCGTGGCCAGACCGATACCGAGGCCGGCCAGGGTGACGACCAGCCAGGTGCCGATCAGCCAGTAGACCAGCTGTGAGTCGACCTCGCGGGTGATCTTGAATGACTCGCGGATCTGCTTCCAGGTGTTCCAGTCGCGCGGATTGTCGGAATTGCGCTTCTTCTCGCGCAATGCCTTGGCCTCAGCCTTCTGCTTCGCAGCCAGCTCCTTGGCCCGCTCGCTCTTCGCCATGATGCTCCGTCGCTCGTCAATCAAGTAGTCATCGGACGCACCGTCTCGTGGGCGTCCGGAGATCCATATTACCGGCTGTGCGAGGCGGAAAATAAACGGACGCCATGGGCCGAAGCCCAAGGCGTCCGTCTGGGTTTTTCAGACGTTCAGATCACAGACCGAATTCGCCGCCGAAGGCGCCTTCTTCGAGGCGGGCCTTAATCGCCGACAGGAAGCGGGCTGCTACGGCGCCGTCGACGAGCCGGTGGTCGTAAGTCAGCGAGATGAACATCATGTCGCGAATCGCGATGGTGTCGTTGCCGAACTGATCACTCACGACAACCGGGCGCTTCACCAACGCGCCGGTACCCAGGATGCCCGAGTTCGGCTGGTTGATTACCGGGGTGTCGAACAGAGTGCCCGCCGAACCATAGTTGGTGATCGTGAACGTGCCGCCCGACAGTTCATCTGGGCCGAGCTTGTTGTCGCGTCCGCGCGATGCCAGATCGGAGATCTGCTTGGCGATGCCGCCCACATTGAGATCGCCGGCATCCCTGATCACCGGGACGATCAAGCCGCGCGGCGTATCGACCGCGATGCCCAGATGCTCGGCGCCGTGGTAAATGACGTCCTTGCCATCAATCGACGCATTGATATTGGGGAACGCCTTCAGTGCCTCGGTTGTCGCCTTCGCGATGAATGCCAGATAGGTCAGCCCGGTGCCTTCGCGGCGACGGAACTCGTCCTTGACCTTGCTGCGCAGCTTGCTGATCGCGGTCAGATCGACCTCGACGGTGGCCGTGAGCTGAGCGGCGGTCTGCAACGATTCGACCATCCGGGACGCGATGACAGTACGCATCCGGCTCATCTTCTCGGTGGTTCCGCGCTTGCCGGATTCGTCCGGTGCCGGGGCCGCCTTCGCGGCGGCAGTCGGAGCAGCGGCTGCAGGGGCCGGAGCTGCGGCTGCCTCGGCGGCCTTTCGGGCTGCCTCCTTGGCTGCCTCGGCGGCGGCCAGGACATCCTGCTTGCGGATTCGTCCGCCGACCCCGGTTCCGGTGACCGAATCCAGGTCGACGCCATTGTCTGCGGCCATCTTGCGGACCAGCGGAGTGACGTACGGGCCATCCTCACCGGTGGCGCGCGGGGCAACAGCGGCGGGTTCGGCGGGTTTCGGTGCTGCTGGCGCTGCGGGCGCGGCTGCAACGGGTGCAGCGGGCGCGGGGGTCGGTGCTGCCGGCGCGGGAGCCGGGGTCGCAGCAGGCGAACCTACCAGGCCGAGCACGGAACCGACGGCAGCGACATCGTCCTCACGGACACGGATCTCCAGCAGCACGCCGGCCGCGGGGGAGGGAATCTCGGTGTCGACCTTGTCGGTGCTGACCTCCAGCAGGGGTTCGTCGGCCTCGACCTGCTCGCCGACCTCCTTCAACCAACGCGAAACCGTGCCTTCGGTGACCGATTCGCCCAGCGCCGGGAGAATGACCTCGGTAGCATCCGGAGAACCCGACGATGCTGCGGGAGCAGTCGGTGCCGGCTCACTCGGAGTCGGAGCCTCCTCGGCCTGCTCCACGGCGCCGACAGCTGCCGTCTGCTCGACGCTCGCGGCAGCCGGAGCAGCGGACTGCTCAGAGGGCTCGCCGACGATAGCCAGCACAGCGCCGACGGGGGCGACATCGTCCTCGTTGAACTTGATTTCCAGTAGCACGCCGGCCGCGGGAGACGGGATTTCGGTGTCGACCTTGTCGGTGCTGACCTCCAGCAGGGGCTCGTCAGCATCGACGTGCTCGCCGACTTCCTTCAGCCAACGTGAGATGGTTCCTTCTGTGACGCTCTCTCCCAGGGCGGGCAGGGTGACTTCAGTCGACATGGGTAAGGCTCTCCTTCGAAATGCCGTTGATACCGCTTAGGTCCCTCCGAAGAGCTATCGCTGCGTGTCGCTTCCCAGATCGGGCGCCCGATCGCGTTGTGTTCGCCTTATCATGCATCCCGCCCAGAAACCGCCACTCGACGCGCTAATTCTTCGTCAAGCCCTTAGTAGCCTAGCCCGATTGCCTCTCCCATGCGGTTGCCGTGAACCGCTGGTTGCCGGATTTGTTCGCCACAAGCTGAGCAGCCGAAGCGCCGCTCATTGCTTCGGCCGCTGCGCCTGCCCGGCGGCGTACCGTGCGGGGGGCACACCGACGAAACGGGTGAACTCGCGAGTGAAGTGAGCCTGGTCGTAGAAACCGAGCCGGACGGCGAGCGTCGCGAGGTCGAGGTTCCCCGTCGTACCCGCGACCTCGAGTGCCGCAGCCGCATCGTGCAGGCGCATGCGCATGATCACCTGCTTGGGACCCAGGCCGATCCAGCGTAGAAACTCCCGCTGTACCGTCCGCACCCCAAGATCAGCGCGCCGGGCGAGCATGTCGACGCTTGTCACCTGCGCATCGTGGGCCATCGCGAGCAGCTCGCGGGCCCTGAGGTATTCCGGTGGCCAGGCATCCGGGAGTAGCGGGAGCAGTGCCTTGTCGATCCGGTCGGGTTGCTCGTCCAATGGTGCTGTGACGGCCCGCGCAAAGGCATCGACCACCTCATCGGCGATGAACTCTCGTGCATCGATCGTTCGATCGGTGAGGAGACAAGCGTGGGCGCCGGTGACCAGGGTGAAGGCCCCGGGCAGCAGCTTGACCCCGGTCACCGATCCGGCGCCGCGTAAGCGCACATCGAAGCGCTTGGTGGGCACACCGGTCAGTACCACGGGCGTTGCGCCGTGGTCGCGGCCGGTGTTCACCTCGTGGGTGAGATTGACCGAAAACGGCGGGATCAAAGAGCTGCCCGCTTCGGGCATGGACAATTCGCGATTCAAACGCACCGACCAATAGGCCTCTACGATTCGGGCGAGCGCCGGCCCGGGCGCGGCGAGCCGACGGTGTACCACCTGCTCGAGAGCCCCCGGATTCAAGATCACGCCGGCGGGCGTGCGTTCGGGTGTCGCGTTCGTCCAAGACCCCATAGCGGCATCGTAGAAGGCTGATGGTCATGAACCAGACTCAGACATCTGAAGCCACCGTAATTGCCACTCGTATCGGCATGGTGACCGTGGACTGCGCGGATCCTGTCGCCGAGGCCGAGTTCTGGGCCGCGCTGCTGGGTGGCGAGATCGCCGCGGCCACCCAGGAGTATGCCATGGTCGTCTTCCCCGCGGGGCCCGCTTTGGGCTTCGGTTGCGTCGACGACTTCGAACCGCCGGCTTGGCCGAATCCTCATGGCTCCAAGCAGTTTCATCTCGATCTCGCGGTCACCGATATCGCCGCCACCGAGCAGCAGGCGTTGGGGTTGGGCGCCAGTCTCGCCGAGCCGCAGCCGGGGGAGACCTGGCGGGTGCTCATCGACCCTGCGGGTCACCCGTTCTGTCTTTCCGACGCGAAGAACTGGGGCTGAAGTTAATCGCTGTCACCCGGCCTGGCTGCGGGGCGCTGGCTGTTGAGGTTGTCAGGCGATAATGGACAGGTGAACCCGATTGGACGATTCTTCTCGCGGACGCGACGCCGAGCATCCACTGCCAAGCAGGACCGTGGCCTGGACGATGCCACCCGCTCGGTATTGGGCGAATTCATCCAGCAGCGCCGCGGAGTCGAAGGCTGGGTCGAATCCGCCACCAGGTTCAACAAGCCGTCCCTGCTACTGGTCGCCCATGACGGTGAGTGGCTCCGGCGTAGCGTCCCGTCCGGGGCCTGGGCCTTCGATTTTTGCGCGAAGCACAAGATACCCGGTTACCAGGCCGGGGTCGTTCCCTATCCGCAGCGCAAACGCGACTGGGATGCCCGCCATCGTTGAGGGTTCGGACGAGCAGCCGATCCACGGAGCCTTCCGGGTCTAGTCGGTCATCGACGCGGCCAGCGCTACCAGCGTGCGAATCCCCGTTCCGGTCGCCTGCGCCGGCACATAGTCGTGCGCCGCGTCGCGGTTCCAGGCAGGCCCGGCAATATCAAGATGCGCCCAGCTGGTCTGATCGTTCACGAAATGCTGCAGGAACGCGCCCGCGAAAAGCGCGCCGCCGTAGCGGTTGGCCTTCGAACGCAGATCGGCCACCTCGGATGGCAGCTGCTTGCGAGCATGCTCGGTGATGGGCAACTGCCAGAATTCCTCGCCGGCCGCTTCGGCGGCGTCCAGCAGTCGGTCGGCGGTCGCGTCGTCGCTGGCCATCAGACCGGCGACCTGAGTGCCCAGCGCCACCATGCAGGCACCGGTCAGCGTCGCGATGTCGACGAGCATGTCCGGCTGGTCGGCATTCGCCCGCGCCAGCGCATCGGCCAGCACGATGCGTCCCTCGCAGTCGGAGTCGATGTTCTCGACCGTGCTGCCGTCGAAGATCGCCAGCACATCGCCGGGACGATAGGCGCTGCCGGAGATCATCGATTCGGCGAGCGGCGCATAGGCCGTCACATGCACCGACAACCCGAGATCGGCGATCGCCTTGGTAGCGGTGATCACGTCGGCGGCCCCGGCCATGTCGTACTTCATGGTTGTGAGGCTCTCGGCGGTCTTCAGGTTGTAGCCGCCCGAATCATAGGTGATGCCCTTGCCCACCAGAACCAGATGTCTCTTGGCCGCCCGCGGGCGGTAGTCGAGGCGCAGTAGCCGCGGCGGACGAGCCGAGCCGCCCCCGACAGCGAGGATTCCGCCGTAGCCCGCCTTCTCGAGGGCTCGCTCATCGAGCGCCTCAATATCGATCTTGGCGTCTTTCAGATAGCCGCGGGTCTGCTCGACCAGGTCATTGGGTCCCAGCAGGTTGGCCGGCAGATTCGTCCAATCGCGCGCGACGCAGACCGCGTGCGCTGTGATGCGCCCGGCCGCCAATCCACGCTGGGCCGTCCGCGACGAGCCGATGATCCCGATCGAGGCGACCGGCGATTCGGCGGGCTCGCCAGTCAGCTTGCGGAAGCCGGTGCTCCCGAGCAGGGCGCCTTCGCTCACCGCCTGTACCTGGGTCTCGGCGTCGGCGTCCAAGCTCACGACGATCCGGCGCCCGGAGCCGTTCACGATGCTCAGCACGCGACGAACCCCGACCCCGGCCGCCCGGCGCAGGTCCTCTGGATGCAGATCGAGATCGCCCCCCATGCCCACGGCCAGCACCCGCAGCCCAGGCAAGTTCAGTTCCGTCACTTCGTCGGCGGCATGACTTGCACCCTGATCGAGCAGCAACCCCAACAGGGTGCCGGCCTTGCCTACCTTGCTCTCCAATTCGGAGGTGGCGCCCACCAGGGTCGACCGGCCATTGGATCCGGCAATCCCGATCACCACATCGGTGGCCTTGCCCAGGCCGCGCACCAATTCGATATCAGGTAGCACCACGCGTCCCGGATCGAAGTGGGACGAATCGAACAAAGGCTGGATCGCCATTGATGAGAACCTCCGTCTGCGATGAAACTCTGCCCTGTCAGGCTAGCCCGGTGAGCTGTGCAGTAGCGTGACGCTCATCGGGAGAAAGGAAGGGCCATGTCCGCCGAACCCTTGCATCATTCTGCACTGTACGACTGGCATCGGGCCGCCGGCGCGAAGATGGCGCCCTTCGGTGGCTGGGAGATGCCGCTGGAGTATACCGGGGCCGGGATCTTGGCCGAGCATGCGGCGGTGCGTGAACGGGTCGGCCTGTTCGATGTCTCCCATCTCGGCAAGCTCAAGGTCTCGGGCCCGGGGGCCGCCGACTATCTCAACTCCAGGCTTGCCAACGATCTTCGCAGAATCGCTCCAGGTCAGGCCCAATACACCCTCCTGTGCAATCAGACCGGTGGTGTCATCGATGATCTGATCGCCTATCTGATCGCTCCTGACCAGGTGCTGCTGATCCCCAACGCCGCCAACGCTGCCGCAGTCGCCGACGCGTTGGGTGCCGGTGCGCCGCCCCAGATCGAGATCGCCGATCTTCATCGCGAACGCGCCGTGATCGCCGTCGCAGGTCCGCGCTCGGACGAACTACTCACTGCGGTCGGCGTGCCGACCGATCTTGACTACATGGCCTTCCGGACGGTCCAGGAGCAGGCCACCATCTGCCGCACCGGGTACACCGGCGAACGAGGCTGCGAACTCGTCGTGGCAAACCCGTCTGCCCTGCAATGGTGGGAGCAGCTGGTCGCTGCCGGTGCCGAGTTCGGAGTGCAACCGTGTGGGCTTGGTGCGCGCGACACGCTGCGCACCGAGATGGGATATGCCCTGCACGGTCACGAGCTGTCCGCCGAGATCGACCCGGTGAGCGCCGGCTTGAGCTGGGCAGTCGGCTGGAAGAAAGATTCGTTCGATGGACGCGAGGCACTGTTGGAGATTCGTCGCACCGGTCCGGTTCGCCACTCATGGGGCATCAAGGCTTGCGGACGAGGGATTCCGCGTCCCGGAATGGAGGTCGTCGACGCGACGGATGGGCATTCGATCGGAACTGTGACCTCCGGGACCTTCTCGCCAACCTTGCATGCCGGAGTCGGGTTGGCACTGGTGGACGCCGAGCTCGGCGCGGGTCAACGGGTAGGCGTGAAGGTGCGCCGGCGTGTCGAAGAGTTCGAGTTGATCAAGCCGCCCTTCGTGAGTCCGCGATTGCGCTGATGGCCCGACAGTCTGGATCGCCTGATCAGGCCGTGTCGAGACCCATCGAGTAGACAGTGGTGCCGTCCTCGATGAGCGTGACCGAGGTCACACCTAGATCGGCCAGTTCGGCAAATCCTTCGGTCAGCCATTCCTCGGCCTCAAGCTGGTCGTCGAAGCGGGTGGTGAGGCCGGCGGCAGCCAGATCGTCCGGGGTCGTGGCGGCACCGGGGGCGAGGGTGGGTTCCCACCAGAAACTCATCAGTAGTCGGCTCCTCGGTCGATGGCTGTCGCAGGACGGCGGAAGCGTCGCGGGGTGATCGTGCGGGAGGTCATGTACATCAACAGTCCCTTGCGCGGGGCATTGGGCAAGCGCTGGGCGAGCAGCCTGCGGAACTTGCTCCACAGATAGGCCGACTCGCACACGATCAGCACGATGATCGCCCACATCGCGTAGGTGGCCCAGTAGGTCAGCTGCGGCATGAATGATCCGGCGATGAAGACCGCGAAACTGAGTAGCAGAATCGGCCAGACGAACTCGCCGAAGGTCCAGCGCGCGTCGATGAAGTTGCGCACCAGGATGCGTTCGGGAGCCAACTCGGTTTGCTGGTACTGACGGTCGTCACGATCCCGGCGGATCTGGCGTTCGCGGGCCTTGCGTTCTTTCTTCGTCAAGGTCGGACGAACCCGATCGCGCCGCGCTTGCTCGGCCTGCTTGCGGGTCGGCGTCGGCGCAGACTTGCGGGCCGCGCCGCCGCCGGTGGCATCGGTCGAGGTGGCGAGATCCTCGGAGGTCTCGGCGGCGTCAGTGCGCTGGTACGGGCGGAAGAGTCCCACGGGTGTCCTTATTGGTTGTAGCTGCTGGCCCACATACTAGTTGCAGTGGCCCGCGAAGCCACCTCGCGGTCAGTCAATTGCCTCCGCCACGCCGTCTCTGACGACGGCTCGGTCGCGCATTGGACCCCTAAGCTATAGGAATCAGACATTGGAAGGACTCCGAGGCTCATGGCAGGCATCATCGACCGCATAGCGCGGGCATTCGGATCGCAGAACGGCGACCCGAAACCGGCCAACGACACTCGCGGTGAGCTGGAAGACGCCTATACGCAACAGATCGAGTTGTTGCAGCAGGTGCGCCGTGGCGCCTCCAGCGTTGCGTCCAGCAGGCGCAGGCTCGCTGCCCAGCTGGTTGACCTCGCCGCCGAGATCGACTCGCTGACCGGTACCGCTCATCGCCTCATCGACCAAGGACAAGACCGCCTCGCGCAGGAGGCCCTCGTCCGCAAACAGACGTTGCTGCAGCAGTTGGCGGGTGCCGAGGCTCAGCATCGGCTGCTTCAGCGCGAGGAGGAGAATCTGATTCTCACCGCCACTCGGCTGCAGGCCAAGGTCGATTCGATCCGGGCGAAGCAGCACACTGTCTGGGCGCAGGACTCGGCGGCCGAGGCGTCGGCGAAGGTCACCGCTGCGCTGGGGGGCATCGACCTGGGGCAGGCAGGCGCGGTCGTCCAGCGTGCGGATGCGCTTCTGCAAGCGCCGGTAGAGCCCGAGTCACCGGCCGCGGACGAGTTGAACGCGGCGGCCGCCGATGAGCTCACCGCCATCCGGGCCGAGCTCGTGGGCCGGGCACCGGCGGCTCCGGGCCAGGGCAGCTATGTGCAGCCGGGTGGCTACCCCACGGCTGGTGTGACCGATTCGACCGGTGAAACTGGGTGACAGGCGGTCACTGATGATCGCCAGAATCATGGGTATCGGTCAGCGGCGCGGTGCCCGATGAGCGGCTACGGCGGCTGAACATCGTGGATGACCTGGTGATGCGCGCGGTCGGTACTCGCGCCAGTGACTTCCTGGCCGATCTGCGCACCGAGATGGGCGGCCTGGCCAGAACTTGTGGTTGAACGTAAAATGAGAAGCGCCCGGGGTAAGTACGGGCACGACTGATTAACTGAGGAGCCCGAGAGATGACCAATACCACCGTGGGCGCCACCGGCGTCACTCTCACCGAAGCGGCTGCGGCCAAGGCTTCGTCCCTGCTCGCCTCAGAGGGACGCGATGACTTGGCGCTGCGTATCGCAGTTCAGCCGGGTGGCTGTTCGGGGTTGCGCTACGAGTTGTCGTTCGACGATCGTCAGCTCGAAGGCGACCTCGTCGATCCCTATGACGGCGTGAAGCTGGTGGTCGACCGGATGAGCGCCCCCTACCTTGGCGGGGCCACCATCGACTTCCTCGACACCATCGAGGCACAGGGTTTCACCATCGACAACCCGAATGCGACCAGTTCGTGCGCATGCGGTGATTCGTTCCACTGAGGATCGTTGCGGTGCCAGCCGCCCGCGCGTTGCTGAGCACTATCGCGTAGAAACCGGTAAGAGGAAGGCCCCCGGCAGATCGCCGGGGGCCTTCCTCTGTTGCTCGGTGGTTGTGTCGGCGCCTAGCGGCTGCCGGAAATGCCCGGGCCCGATCACAGCGGCTGGCGAAAACAGCAGCGGCCGCCGGATCTTCGCTGGCCGTTGCGACTATGGGTAGCCGCTATTGGTGGACGCGGGCACTCATGACCAGCTGGTCGACAACGGCCTGCCCTCGTCGTAGCCGGACGATGACTGAACGCCGATCACCGCGCGCTCGGTGAACTCCTCCAGCGTGCGCGCCCCGGCGTAGGTGCACGAGGAGCGCACGCCGGACGTGATCCAGTCGACCAGGTCCTCGACGCCCGGACGCTGCGGATCGAGATACATCTTCGAGCTGCTGATGCCTTCCTCGAACAGCCCGGCCTTGGCGCGGTCGAAGCTCGACTGGCCGCGGGTACGGTTTCGTACCGCGCGGGCGCTTGCCATTCCGAAGCTCTCCTTGTACGCCCTGCCATCCGGATCGTGGAACATGTCACCGGTCGACTCGTAGGTGCCGGCGAACCAGCTACCGATCATCACATTGCCGGCACCGGCGGCCAGCGCGAGAGCCACGTCACGCGGGTAGCGGACGCCGCCGTCGGCCCAGATCGCCCGGCCTTGAGCAGTGGCGGCCCGAGCGCATTCCAACACTGCGCTGAACTGCGGGCGTCCGACACCGGTCTGCATCCGGGTCGTACACATGGCGCCCGGCCCGACGCCGACCTTGATGACATCGGCACCCGCCTCGATGAGGTCCGACGTGCCCTCGGCAGTTACCACGTTGCCGGCGACCAGGGGAGCCCGGCGTCCTGTCTCGGCCTCGAACCGATCACGCACCGGGAGGACTGCGGTCAGTGCGTCGATCATGCGTTGCTGGTGGCCATGCGCGGTGTCCAGTACGAGCACATCGGCACCGGCCCTCAGCAGGGATCCCGCTCGTCCGACCGAATCGCCGCTGATGCCGATCGCCACCGCGACCTTCAGCCGGCCCGCGACATCCAGGGCAGGACGATAGATAGCCGAACGCAAAGCGCCCTTGGCGGACATGACACCAATCAGCGAGCCGTCCGCATGCACCGAGACCGCCAACCGCTGCCGGTTCGCCGACAGCGTGTCGAAGACCTCCTTCGGGGTGGTATCGGGGCCGACCAGGGCGAATCCGCTTGTCATTACCTCATGCACCTGAGCGTAGCGATCGACGCCCGCGGTGTCGGACTGGGTCACCAGGCCCAGCGGGACACGGTTCTCGTCGATCACCACGACCGCGCCGTGCGCGCGTTTGGGCATTAGATTGAGTGCCTCACCGACCGTGGTGCTCGCGGTGACAGTGACAGGGGTCTCGAAGAGCGTCGGTGCTGCCTTGACCCGGGTGATCGCCTGGGCGAGCACATCGACGGGGATGTCTTGCGGCAGTACCGCGAGTCCGCCGCGGCGGGCGATCGTCTCGGCCATTCGGCGTCCCGAAATGGCTGTCATATTCGCCACCACCAACGGCAGCGGCAGGTCGATGCCGTCGGTGGAGGTCAGGTCGACATCCAATCGGGAGGTTACGGTGCTGCGGTTGGGTGCCATGAAGACGTCATGGTAGGTGAGGTCGTAGGCAGGCCTATTGGTGAGAAAGCGCACGTGTCCATTG
Organism: Brooklawnia sp.; assembly: GCF_032229645.1. Lineage (NCBI taxonomy): Bacteria > Bacillati > Actinomycetota > Actinomycetes > Propionibacteriales > Propionibacteriaceae > Brooklawnia > Brooklawnia sp. Next base: position 11,107 of record NZ_JAVTWX010000087.1, on the reverse strand, counting down.
TCCAAGGCTGCGCAAATGGCGGCCACCGCGTTCATGGATTCGCCGCAGATCTCGATGTGACGCGCCGAGAGGTGGAGCCGAGGTATGACCTTGACGGCCCGACGCGATAACATCCCTATCACCAGACATGACGCAGCCAACGATGGGCGGCGGCCGGCGAGGTGAGGAAGAATCATGAGTGCGAACGCTTCGGCACCTTCCACGTCCGATGACGTGCTGAAAGTGGTCATTTACTCGGACGACCGGCTCGTCCGCGAGCAGATCAAGCTTGCTCTCGGCCGCAAGATCGCTTCCGATCTGCCCGAGGTAGAGATCACCGAATTCGCTACAGCGGATGCTCTGCTGAAGACACTCGACAAGGAGAAGTTCGACGCGGCCGTCTTCGACGGGGAGGCCCGTCCGGGTGGAATGGGCGTTTCGCACCAGATGCGTGACGAGATTCCGGGGTGCCCTCCCGTGGTCCTGCTGATCGCCCGAGCTGCGGACGCCTGGATGGCCACCTGGTCACGAGCAGAGGGCATTTCGCCTTACCCCGTTGATCCGATTCGGTTGCCGGACGATGTGGCCCGGGTGGTGCGCAATGCTCGCAGCGGTCGCACCGATGCGCTCTCGTCGTCGTTGGTCGAGCCAGGTGTGGGCAGCCGTCACCCTATCGCGGAGTAGTCGCCTCCCAGAGCGAGAGCAGTCCCCATCAATCCGGACGCATTGCGGCGTCGCCGGGACACGGGGATAATGTTGCGAACATGAATCTCACGTGGCCCGATGTCTTGACCAGTCTCGTCCGTGGCGAGGACATGGCTGCCGAGACGACCCGATGGGCGATCAACGAGATCTTGTCGGGTAACGCGACGTCGGCGCAGATGGCGGCGTTCATGGTCGCGCTGAGGGCCAAGGGTGAGACGGTCGCGGAGATCAATGCGCTGGCCACGGGGATGCTTGACAAGGCGACTCCCATCAAGCTTCCGACCGATGCTGTCGACGTGGTCGGTTCCGGTGGCGATCGGGCCAACACGGTCAACATCTCCACGATGGCGGCGATCGTCGCCGCGTCCGCGGGCGCCAAGGTGATCAAGCATGGCAATCGCGCGGCCAGCTCGATGAGCGGCACCGCCGACTGCCTGGAAGCGCTTGGCGTGGCACTGAACGTGCCGCCCACCCGTCAGCGCGAGGTCTTCGATGAATGCGGGCTGGTCTTCTTGTTCGCGCCGCAGTACCACGCCTCGTTGCGGCATACCGCGCCGGTTCGCAAGGAACTGGGCATTCAGACCACCTTCAACTTCCTCGGGCCGCTGGCCAATCCCGCTCGTCCGCAGGCACAGGCGATCGGCGTAGCCAACTTGCAGTTGGCCGACCTGGTCGCCGGTGTGCTGGCGGCTCGCGGCAACCGTGGGCTGGTCTTCCATGGCGAGGACGGCCTAGACGAGCTGACCACCACCACGTCGTCCGACATCTGGCTGATCAGCGGCGGCCAGGTTGCTCGGACCGAGCTCGATCCTGCCGATTTGGGGCTCACCCCTGCTCAGCCTGCTGATCTGGTTGGCGGCAAGCCCGAGTTCAATGCGCAGGTCGCCAGGGATGTCTTTGGCGGTGCGACCGGCCCGGTCCGCGACGTCGTCCTGGTCAATTCTGCGGCGGCGCTGTTGGCCTTCGAAGGCCCCGACCTGACAGTGCCAGTCGCCGATCAGCTGCGCGCAAAGGTCGACCGAGCCGCGCAGGCTATCGATCGGGGCCTGACGATGGCTTTGCTCGATCGCTGGATTCAGGCTACTCAGCGGGCAGTGACCGGCAACTGAGCCTGGCGCGCGTGGCCTTCTGGGTCCTGGATGCCGCGCGTAGTGCAGGACGGTCAATCAGGTGTCATCGGGACGACGCCGCCAGCTGCCAGCCACACCCACGCGAGCCACGGGCCCAGCCATAGACCTGGGCCATAGGGAAAGGCTCGTCCGAGCGGCGATGGATGGTGACGGCGCCATAGCACCGTGCCCAGACCCCAGCATGCCGCCGCGAGGGATCCGCCGAAGACTCCCAGGAACCACCATTGCGCTGAGCCCATCGCGGTCAATCCTCCCATCAGCCCGGCCAGCCGTACATCGCCGAAGCCGAGCGAGTTGCTCAGCCGCCATAGCACCCAGAAGAGCGCCCAGGCCACGCCGGCGCCGATCATCGTGCGGAGCACGGCGGAGGGCCACCAGCGCGGGTCCACGATCACCCCGGTCGCCAAGGCCGCAGCCAGGCAGATCGCGGTGAACCTCGTAGCACGGATAGGCAGCCAGGTCGTGCGGGCATCCACCCAAGCCAGCACGAGGCCTGCGGCGGCCCACACGACCCAGGCCGGACGCAGCGCCGCCGGCAATCCGGCGATAGGCAGACACAAGACGAAAGCCAGCAGGCCGAGCAAGACGATCACAGCGGGACGCATGAGCCCGGCGTACCGCGGTTTGTGCTCGACATCTGGTTCGTCGTCACCGGGCTCCGGATGCTTGGCCACGATGATCAGCTGAGCGGCCACCAGCACCAATGCCACGCCGCCCAACAACAACCAGTTCGGCACGGCGCTCATCGATCGAACCGTGATGCGGGGGCCTTGTCGCGCAGAGCCACTTGTGGATCGATTCCCCACACCTCGCAGGCAGCCTCGGTGCGCAGCAGCTGCAGTCGTGAACACCAGGCGGCTTCTCCGGCCATCAATGTGCGGATGGCCAGCAAGTCAAGGCCACTGAATTCGGCGAGTTGATGGTTACTGCAGCCGGCCATCGCCAGCGACCACAGCAGCATCCGCGCGTGCTGCGGGTTTGCCGGTTCTTGTCGTAGGTACGCCAGCCGCCGATGATCGAGCCGAAACAACCGCTCGGCATCGGCCGCAGGCAGTGTCGTGGCCGGGTGACCGTCGTGTCCTCGCAAGAGCGCGAAAACGATAGCGGACGACACACCGGCCGCGCGGGCGAGAACTCGCCACGGCAGGCCTGTATCGCTCATCAATTGACGGATCCAGGCGCGGAAGGGTTCTGCCTTGACGCCGCGGTGCGGCGCATCGAGCGCGGGCATCATGGCAGGAACGCGGTGGCGCCGGTGAGTAGCTGATGGGGCCTGTGGGGCTAAGACTGACATCGTGTCTCCTGAGGGTGAGGGAGCCGCGGCTCAATATCGCTGTGAGACCAACTACAGCCGAACGGTTCAGCATCTGACAAGCAGGTGAGGATCAACGGACAACACATTCCCAGAAGCGGACAACACCTTCTCGGTCTCGGACAACACCCGGCTGCCATCAGACAACACTCGCCGGAGGACTCGCTCGTACCCGCGCGCTTGCAGGCGGCCCATCATTCGCCGCCTAGAACCAAGCGGGGCCGGACCGATGCTCGCGCACCCTCCGGCCCCGCCCTCGACCACCGATCGGTCAGTTTCTCATCGGGTCAACACCAACGACTCAGTCTCATCGGATCAGCGCAGTGCCTTGGTGAACCCGGCGGCGAGGGCGGCCTCCTCGCTGTTGAACCAGACATCTGCGTTCGTGCGCTCGTAGCCCGCGGCCTGGGGCGTGTGGAACTTCATCGAGCGCTCGTTGCCCTTGATGACGTAGCCTTCCGGGGGCTCGGTTCCAACGTAGGCACCCTCGCCGAAGCCTTCAGCCGGCTCGGGCTCGGCCGGCCCGCCTTCAGCGATCATGTCTTCTTCAGCGAACTCGTCCTCGTCTTCGGGCTCGGTATCGGGCTCGGATGCGAACGGGTTCTCGCCCCACGAATCCTCAATGTCGGAGTCCGGGCTCGTGGGCTGCTGCGGCGACCAGCCGTCGTCGCTGTTGCCCAAGACACGGCGCACCGCGACAACGATGGCACCCACCACAGCGGCGATACCAATGATGGTGAACAAGCGAGAGATCAGGCGGCTCTTGTGCGGCTGCTCGATTGCTTCGTGAACGACGACCGGCTCAGGCAGTTGCAGATCGCCGCGCAACGCGGCCAGGGTTGAGCGCCCGCGCTTGGAGGCCTCGACCACCGACGGATTCTCGTTGGCTTGCTCCCAGAACTCTTGCAGCTTCGGGTACCAGTCGTGCTGCACCTTGTCAGAGACGGTTTCGTAGGCCTGGGCGACGGTCGGCTGAATTCGCTCGACCACCTCTTCGACCTTGGGGGAGATGCGCTCGCGGGCATCCTCGAGGGCTGGGCCAACATATTCGGCTGCTTGGCGGCCGAGATCTGCGGCCTGTTGGCTCAGGTCGGCGACCTGGCGGCCTGCTTGCTTGGCGATCGGGGTCACATAGCTGACGGCCTCGTCGAAGGCGTTGCTGCCTTGCTCAAGCGCCTCTTCGGTGGCGCGTCGGGCCGCCGCGCGGGCATTCTTGCACTTGCAGGACATGTTCTCTCCGTTTCATTGCTGGGCTCGTAGTCGAGCTGCTCGTGATCGAGCGGGAGGACCCGGCTTGCGGACAGTGCCCGCGGCCGGAGGGTCCTTACGGTCAACGCTACGTGTTCAGCCCAGAGCTGGACGCAGAACCGGGCAAAAGCAGGGGGAGTGTTCAGGGCTTCTGCAAAGATGGGTGACGCAAGCGTCAACACGCAATTCCCGAAAGGTGGGTACGCATGACCCAAGCCACCCTGCACACCAACAGGGGCGATATCGTCATCGACTTATTCGACGATTACGCTCCGAAGACCGTCGCCAACTTCGTCGGTCTCGCGGGCGGTACACGCGAGTACCGCGACCCGGTGGACGGCCAGACCAAGCAAGGCCCTTACTACGACGGCACGGTTTTTCATCGCGTCATCGACGGCTTCATGATTCAGGGCGGTGACCCAACGGGCACCGGACGCGGCGGTCCCGGCTACACGTTCGCCGATGAGTTCTACCCCGACCTGGTCTTTGACCGCCCGTATCTGCTCGCGATGGCCAATGCCGGCGCCGGAACCAACGGTAGTCAGTTCTTCATCACGGTGGGTCCAACCCCACATCTGAACCGTCGCCATTCGATCTTCGGTGAGGTTACCGATCCGGCCAGTCGCCAGGTCGTGGACGCGATCGCGTCGACCGCGACCAATCGGGCCGATCGTCCGCTCGAAGAAGTGGTGATCGACTCCGTCGAACTCGCCTGAGACCGGTTCGGCATTCGCACAGGCTGCCGGTGAAACAAGCCGGTGGCCTGTGCTCAGTCGCCGACGCCGATCGCGAAGGTGGCATCAAGATCGTGCTGGCTGTAGGCGCGGAAAGCGAGATGTGTCTCTGTCTGCCGCACGCCCGGCACCTTTGCCAGCGCATCGGAGACCACCGGCGCCACGTCGTCGAAGCTGTGCACCCGCACGATGGCGATCAGATCGATTCGCCCGGTGACCGAATAGACCTCACTGACACCGTCGATCGCGGCGATCTGCTCGGCCACCTCCGGAATCCGGTCATTGTCGACATGGACGAAGACGATTGCGGTGATCATGGCTTGAGTCTAGTGCCGGTCATCGCGAGCCGCGTGACACGGGTTTCATGCGAATTCTGCGGCCGAATCGTACGATCCGAGAGCGAGCCGGGGCAGATCGGCACCGTCGATCCCGCAGTGCAGCGGCATCGACCAGTCGCCGTCGATATCGATCAGCCTGACTCCCGGACGCTCCAGCCAGGCCGCGATGCGCTCGGCCTCCTCAACAGAGGCCGATGGCATCCCGTGAGGAGATGGCAGCACCGTTTCGGCCATCCGGAGCGCCTCATCAGCAGTAGTCAGCGGGTTGACACCGGCGGGAGCGGTAGCGGCGGCGGCGAGCCGGCCGAAGCGGACGACGTGGATCTGCCAGCCAGAATTGGGCGCCGGGGCCCCGACCCACTGGGCGGCGACGATCTGCCGGCAGCGCGAGAGACCGATGAGCCGGTGGAACCGCTGGGTGGTGGCGATATAGCCGCGCAACCTGCTGGTGAGTATCTCGGCCTGCTCATAGCGTTGCTGCGCCGACAATTCTGCGATGCGCTGCCCGATCAACGTCACGGTGGGACGCAGATCGCTGCTGAAGGCCTGCCGCACCCGCCCGGCGACCGCGGCGTAGCCCTCGGGATCGTTGCCCCGGCAGGGAGCCAGGCACTTGCCGAGCTCACCGAGGACGCAGCCTGCGCCGGCGGTCTTAGCGCCTATCCGCATGGTGCACTGGCGCAGCGGATAGGCGTCGTAGATCACCTGGCAGGCGTCCTGAGCGGCGGAGCGCGAACTGAACGGACCCCAGTAGTCCGCCTGATCGTCGGCGGGTGAACTGACGACCGACAGTCGTGGAAACCGCTCGCAGGTGAGCTTGATCCAGGCAACCTTGTCCTGGCGGCGGGAGCGGCGGTTGTAGCGCGGGCCATGAGCGGCAATCGTGCGCAGCTCGCGTACCTCGGCCTCCAACTCGGTGGCACAGACCACCGCGTCCACTCCGGTGGCCACCCGCACCATCTCGTCCATGCGCGGGCGGGTTTCGGACGAGGTGAAGTACGTGCGAACCCGGCGACGGATGTTGCTGGCCTTACCTACGTAGAGCACCTGACGCGCCTGCCCGGGGCGTTGCGAATAGAAGGTGTAGACGCCCGGGGCTTCCGGCAATTCGGCGGCCCAGGTTCGCTTGGCGCGCCGCTGGGGTGACACCCGATGCTCGAACTCCTTGAGGTCCTCAATGGTCAGCACTCCAAGATTGCCGACCCGCTCCAGTAGCCCATGCAAGACATCGACGGTCGCGCGGGCATCCGACAGCGCCCGGTGATTGGGCTGGGTGGCCGCGTGGAAATGATCGGCCAGCGTGTGCAGCTTGACGTTCGGCACTTCACCGGGCAACAGCGCTTGGCGGGCCAGCCCGACCGTGTCGACGATCGTGTGCCCGGGCCACGGATAGCCCAACTGCTCGCAGGCACGCTTGAGGAAGCCGATGTCGAAGCGCGCATTGTGGGCCACCAGCACGGCGCCCCGGGAGAACTCCAGCCAACTGGGCAACACCTCGGCAAGCCTGGGTGCAACGTCGACCATCTGATTGGTGATGCCGGTGAGCACGGCGATGAATCCCGGGATGTGAGTGCCGGGATTCACCAGCGTGCCGAACTCGCCGAGTACTTCGCCGCCGCGAACCTTGACCGCGCCGAATTCGGTGATGGAGGCTTCTGGACCCGAGCCGGTGGTTTCCAGGTCGACCACGCAGAAGACGGCTTCGTCCAGTGGTGTCCCGAGGTCGTCCAGGCTGGGCTGCAGCGCGGCCATCTGCGATGCGTAGGTCATGGCGCTGACGTTAACGCTCGGGGCTGACATTTTTCGCGGCCGGGGTTTGGCTATCGGGGGACCGTACCTTAGAATCTCTTAGGAACTCTTAATGAACTCTCATCAGATTCCCGTGAGTGCAAAGGTGGCTCGATGTCCTTCCTACGCCGAATGCTGACGACTGTTGTCGGATCGGGTGCGGCTGTCGCACTGACCCTGGGTGTGGCGCCCATCGCGCACGCTGAAGACGCGGTCGATGGGGCGCGCAAGGATCTGACGCAGCTGCAGATCGAGGCCGCCGAGGTCCAACGCGGCCTCGAGACCTCACAGCAGGAGCAGGCCAATGCTCAACGTCAGTATGACCTGACAACGCAGGATCTCGCCGACCAGCAGGCGCTGGTCGAGTCCATGCGCGTTCAGGTCGGACGGGTGGCCACCGCAGCGCGCCAGCAGGCAGCAGGTCTGGGTACCGCCAAGCTGCTGTTCACCGCTGATTCCGAAGACTCCTTTCTTGCCGATTTGACGGTGATGCAGTCGGTCACCGCGATCACCGATGAGCAGCTGACCCGGTTCGCTGCCGAGGGGGCCCGGCTTGCCGAGTTGGAAGACAGCCAAGCGAGTGCGTTGGAGAAGGTCAACGCCGAGGTGTCGGAGCAGACGAAGCTGTCTGCCGAGTACGACACGAAGGTCGCCGACGCCACAGAAATCGTCAATCGGCTGAATCAGCAGCAGAAGGACCGGCTGGCCCAGGCGCAAAACGATGCGATCCTGGCGCAGAACGCGGCTCTGTTCGCCGCCAATGACACGAATGTCAGCCGGGACAGTCTCAACCTGCCGACCGGCTCGTCCCAAGGCATCTGGCCGACCAGCGGGCCGATCACCTCGCCGTTCGGTTACCGTACCAATCCCATTGGTGGGTACACCGAGTTGCACGACGGTGTCGACATCGGCGGAGCCTGCAGCACTCCGGTAGTGGCTTCGTGGACGGGTGTGGTCCTCAGTGCCCGCGTCGAGGGCGGCTGGGGCAATCGCATCATCGTTGACGGCGGCGCGTATAAGACTGCCTACGCCCACCTGCAGTCCATGTCGGTCAGCGCCGGGCAGGTCGTGACGGCAGGCCAGGTCATCGGCGCGATCGGCACCACCGGCTACTCGACCGGTTGTCATCTGCACTACAGCACCTGGGTGAATGGGCAGCTCGTCGATCCGCAGTCGGTCTTCTGATCCGGCGCCCGTAGACTACGCTGCGTATGGAAGGCCATCTCGCGCTCGGCGGCACGAACCGGTGAACCGGACGGATCGCCCAAGATGGGTGGCGACCGTACTTGTCGGTGCCGCGATACTGGTCGGTTGCTCGTCCACACCGGTGGTTGCCACCCCGGATACGAATGCCACCGCGAGCGGCATCATCGACGCGCTGAACACCGATGATCAGACCTCGTTCACCCACCTCTTCGCCCGCAGCGCGAGCCCTGAGCGAGTGCAGGGGCTGTGGGCCAACCTGATAGCGATTCGACTGCTGAGTATCACCGCGCAGCCGGACGGGTCCTGGCAGACCGCCTGGCAGCTACCCGGGGAGCAGGGGATCGCGACGCATCTGGTCGAACCCCGATGGCTTTGCGACGCCGGGGGCTGCCTGCTCGAAGACATCGGCCCGCGATCGGGTTCTCCGGCGCCCATCTGGCTGGGCGAGGCCATCGGCGTTCGTCAGACCGCCGGCGTGACACTTGTCGGTGCCGGCGACTTGACGCAATGGGCGGACCCGGCCGAACGAGCAGCGGAATTCGTCGGTGACCAACAGGTTGCCGGCCTGATTCGTCCTGCCGATACGCAGGTGATCGAAGTGCCCGCAGACAGTCGCGATTTCGAGCAGGTGATGGGCGCGTCGATCTTCGATTTCGCGGACACCGGCGCGCTCACCTGGATAGCCGACAGTGGCGGGACCGCTCCCCAGGGGGAGACGGCGCCCGCCCGCATTGTCGTCAACCCGGTGGTCACCGAGCAGGCGAACGCCGATTCGCGCTACCTGCTGCTGGTGCACGAACAGACTCATGCAGCGACCAGCTGGTTGGGGCATCCGGCGTCCGGGCGGCTGTGGCTCAGCGAGGGGCTGGCCGAGTGGATGATGCTGCAGGCGTCGCCCGAGGCCCAGCAGCGCAGTGACCAGGCCTTGACCGATGCCTGCCCGTTGACGCCGGTGCCCCCGGCCGACGCCGACTTCAGTGACCCGGCGAAGGCCGATCTGGCCTACGCGTGGAGCGCGGCCGCGGTGGGCCGGCTGATCGATCGCCCAGCTGCCGCCTCGGTGATCGGCACCCTGTGGAGCAGCCCCGATACCCCCGATGCCGATCTTGAGCTCGGGTCGCCGCCGGTCGGCTGCCCGTAGACCCGGTCGCCAGTGGACGAGGTCAACCTCAGCATCACAGCCGCGCGCCGTCCCCATCGATCTCGCCATGCCGAGGCAGCGTGGAGGCCAGCACGATCAGCCCGCCGCCGACGCAAACCAGTGTGACGACCGAAACCCACAGTGCAGGACGCCAGCCGGCCAGCACGAGAGCGCCGACGATCACGGCGATGACGATCAGCAAGGCACCGGTCAGCCGTCGTGGTCCCGGACGACCAGGAGCCGCCAGTTCGGGAGGTATCCAATGCTCGACGTCATCGTCGGTCAATTCGGCTTCGTCGAGTGCGCGTTGCAGGCTGAAGAAGTCATCTATCACCGGCTGCCGGGCGGTTGCGGGTCTCACGGGAGGTGACGGATCGATGACCCGGGCGCCGGGAAGCTCCGGCCCATCCGAGTCGCCGAATTCGGCCTTGATCAGCTCGGCAAATCGCTGATCGGTGTCGTCTGACTGAAAGCTGTCGTTCATCTTGGGGCTCGCAACCTCGTTGTCACTACCGCACTGGTTGATATCGTCCACCCTAGTCGCGGCTGTTGCCGATAGCCAGGCCGGGTCTGGCAACGAGCTACGTCGATAGCGAAAGCGGTTCGAGACCCAATTTGTTGGGCTTGGCCGGGTGCGGCAGAACCAGCGGTCGCGTGACTAGAGTGGTGCGGGTAGCTCAAGCCCTAAGGAGGACCCGGTGACCGCCTGGTACAGCTTCTTCAAGACGACACTTGTTCGTCCCGCGGTCAAGTGGTGGTTCCGCGTGACGATCGAGGGCACCGAGAAGATCCCCGAAGGCGGCTGCGTGCTGGCCGCCAACCATCTGGACGCCGGCGACACATTCAGCCTCCCCGCGCTCATCAAGCCGACGACCACCTTTCCGGCCAAGAAAGAGCTGTTCATGGGAAAGAGCGTCAAAGGCCGAGTAGTGGCGTGGTTTCTCACGGTCGTCGGACAGGCCCCGATCGACCGCTCGGGCGGACGGGCCAGCGTGGCCGGACTCGGCTCGGTCGAAGACAAGCTTGATGCCGGCGGTGTCGTGGCGATCTTCCCTGAGGGCACCCGCAGCCCCGACGGCCGGATGTACAAGGGCCACACCGGCGTCGCCAGACTCGCGCTGGCAAGCGGCAAACCGGTGCTCCCGGTGGCGATGATCAACACGCAGATGGTGAAATCCAAACTGGGTATCCCGACCATGCGCGGCGCCCGTATCGTCATCGGAGATCCAATGGAGTTCAACGAGTACGCGGACCGGATCGGCGACCTCCACGTGCTGCGTTGGGTCACCAACGAGGTGATGGGCGCGATCCAGCAGATGACCGGGCAGACCTACGTGGATGTCTATGCGTCGCGGGTCAAGCGGGGCGACCTGCGCAACGCGGATGTGGCCGGGCACATCCTCGACCACCCCAATCAGAATCAGACCAGGCCTGGTCCGGCCGTCGACCTAGCGATCGTTCAAGACAGCACCGCGGACGAGCCCGCCGCGGGGGAGTGACCGACGATGCCCGTACTACCCCGTGAC